>CAZCAI010000020.1:19933-34738 GCA_964496595.1 uncultured Anaerolineales bacterium | reverse complement strand
TGCTTTGTTGCTTTTTGAGGAGGTAACCATGACGAACAAAGTACGCCCCCCCGCTTTTGCCGGAATGTTCTACCCATCGAGCGCGAGCGCAATCCGGCGCACCATCGCCGGGTTTTTGGAGCAGGCCTCGCCGCCGGAACTGCCCGATGTGCGCGCCGTTGTGGCCCCGCACGCGGGCTACACCTACTCCGGGCCAGTGGCGGGCTACGATTATAAGCTGTTGCAAGATCAACCGCCGCCCCAACGGATCTTCTTGATGGGGCCGTCGCATCGCGCGTGGTTCTCCGGCGTCGCGATTGGCGCCTACGACGCCTTCCGCACGCCGCTGGGCGAGGTTCCCGTCGCAGAGGATGCTGTGCAAGCTCTGGCCGATGAGCACGATCTCTTCGCGCGCAATGCCTCGCCGCACGTCCAAGAGCACTGTCTGGAGGTGCAACTGCCCTTCCTCCAGGTCATCTACGACGCGGCGCCGCCCATCGTGCCGCTGCTCTTTGGGGAGGTTGATCCCGTCGCGGCCGGACGCATCCTCAATGAATACATCACGGCGGATGACTTGATCATCGTCAGCTCTGATCTGAGCCACTATCACACCAACGAGCAAGCCCACAATCTGGATCGCACCTTCTTGGACGCGCTCTTAGCGGGCAATACGCGCGGCATCCAGAAGGGCGAGGCGTGTGGGCAGGCGCCAGCCCTGGCCTTGGCGACCATCGCCGAGCAGCGCGGCTGGGAGCCGAAACTTCTGGATTATCGCACCTCGGGCGACATCACCGGGGATACGCAGCGCGTCGTCGGCTACGCGGCGGTCGCCTATGCGGGGAAGAGCTGAGATGTTGGCCTCGATCTCGATAATGGAAGCGCTGACCCTCAAGACCCGTCGCTTTCTGCTGGACTTAGCGCGCAGCGCCATCGAAAAGGAGCTGACCGGCGCGACCGCGCTCGCGGTAAGCGTCGAGGATGCGCCGCCCGCGCTTCATCAGGATGGCGCGTCGTTCGTCACGCTGCATAAGCGCAGCGGCGCGCTGCGCGGCTGCATTGGCTCCCTGGTCGCGCGTCGCCCCCTCATCGAGGATGTGCAATCCAACGCGAAGGCCGCCGCTTTTCAAGACCCCCGCTTCCCGCCGCTCCGAGAGGAGGAGCTGGCCGACGTCGTCATCGAGGTGTCGATCCTCAGCGCGCCGGAGCCGCTGGCCTACGATAAGCCGGAGGAGCTGCTGGAGAAGCTGCGCCCCAACGTCGATGGCGTCGTCCTGGAGCGCGGCTGGCATCGCGCCACCTTCCTGCCCCAGGTGTGGGAGCAACTGCCGGAGCCAGAGAAATTCCTGGCGCACCTCTGCTACAAGGCCGGCCTCCCGCCCGACGCCTGGCGCAACCGAGATGTCAAGATCAGCATCTACCAGGTGGAGAAGTTCTCAGAAGAGGAGTTCAAGGATCTGCCCTAGTGATTCTGGTATCTGGCCGCAGTGTCGCCCCATCTAGAGGATCACATCGCGTTATGGATGAGGCCGGCGCTGCGGCTCTTTAATTTTGGGATGAGAGCGATCTAGGCCATTAGAAAGCTCGGATTCATCCTTCAGGTGTAAAAGGCATAAGAGGTATAAGGGGGAAAAAGGATCCACTGTGAACATCTACAAAATCGAAATCGAAATATATGAAGGCAAGGGCGGTCAACTCCGCAAAGAAGGGGATCGCATCATTTATCCCGATGTGGTGAAGGAGGGTATCTGCGGGTGGATGTATCGCGGGGATGGGGAACGCAGCTATCGGGTGGGTGACCGCTTCGCTTACCCGGCGGATGCGGGCCGTTTGTGTCCGTGGCTCCTCGAAAGCGTGCAGGCGGTCGCTCAGATCCTGCGCTTTGGCGGCACGCTGCCGTGGCAATATCCCGGCACGCCCTACGAGAAAGAGATGGACCCCGACGGCATCACGACAGAATATGTCCGCTGCATCGATCCCACGGCATCGGGCATCGTGGTGAAAATCATTCGGACAAAAGCGGGCGAAGTCCTCAATGCGCCACCCCGCGAAGAAGAGTAATGCGATCAATGTCCACTCCTCGAATCCGCTGGGCCGCGATCCTCAGCCGGCTTGGTTGGCTTATCTGGATGATCTTGACCTTCCTTGGTTTTCAAACGGCTCAAGCGGTCCAAGCAGACTCGGACGTCAACGACGCTGTGGCATTCTCGTGCGCCGACGATGAAGCGACTATCGTTGCGAAGGGCGGCCCCCGCGCGAGCCTCGGCGGGACGACGGTGTACGTGGGCTATCAGCAGGTCAGCGGCAATAACCAGAACCCCATCGTCGTGCAATTTTCCGGCGGGGAGCGCCAATGGTGCCGAACCGATTATGAGCAGACGGGCGTGGATGGCACGGCGTATGGCGTGCTCTGGGATGCCGAGGGGCTGTACGTGATCTTCAGCGTGGATGGCGGCAGTTACGACTTCAACTTTGGCGCATCGAACGGCTGGCTCAGCAGCTACGGGGCCGGCGGCGGCCCGAAGGTCGCCGTCATCTCCCAACTTGATCCCGCCACGGGCGATCCGCTGCACGGCGCCTTCCTTTCGGCGGTGCTGAGCAATGGGAAGACCAATTCGCTTGTCGCGCGCGATATCTGCCGCGTGGGAGATGACATCCGCGTACTCGCCGATTCCTGGTACGCGCCGCGTCACACCGATGGCCGGCGCATTGAGTCGTGCGCGGGCAGTTCCCCGCTGGATTATGCCATCGCCTTCAGCCCGGATATGACTACCGCGCGCGCCGTCTCGTCCGTCGCGTGCAACGTGGTGGATGAGGCCCTCAGCACAGGCTGCGCGGCCGATCTCTACATCGCGGCCTCGGCGCGGCCCGTGCGCGTGAGCGCTGGCGATGCGGTGACCTACACCCTCGCGTTTGGCAATGCGGGCGGCGTAACCGTTCCCGACCTCGCGATCAGCGCCACATTGCCGGCGCCCTTCACGCTGCATCAAATTGCCCACGCCGGGATACCGCTCACGCTCACCACGCAAGCTCCGCCCTTCTACGCCTGGGACGGCGCGACCCGGTCGCCCAACGCCGCCGGCATCCTCACCTTCACCGGGCGCGTGACCACGACCACGCCGCGCGGCTTCTATCCACTGCATGCCAGCATTTCCAGCACAGCCTCGGATGCGATGCCGGGTAACAACGAAACCACAATCGCCCTCGGCGTCGATGTGCTCTCGATCTACCTGCCGGTGACAACCAAGCAGTAACCCACTTACCGTGACATTTCATTCCAAATTCGCAATTCATCATTCAAAATTCCAAAACAAAGGAGCCGTAAAATGAACAAGAACACAATCCGACAAACTGTGAACGTCCTGGCCGTCATCGCGACCCTGATCGTCAACGGGCTGGCAAACGCCCTTCCCTTGAATAACCTGACCACGGGCGACGTCTCAGATCGCTTCGATGTCTACTTCGTGCCCGCCGGGTACGTCTTTTCCATCTGGGGGCTGATCTACATCGCGCTGATCGCCTTCGCCATCTACCAGGCCCTGCCGGCCCAGCGGGAGAATCCCCGGCTGAAGCGCATTGGCTACCTCTTCGCCGCGAGCTGCCTGGCGAACATCGCCTGGATCTTTTTGTGGCACTATGAGCAATTCCCGCTCACCTTAGTGGCGATGCTGGCGCTTCTCGGCCTGTTGATCGCCATCTACCTGCGGATCGGGAGTGGGCGACAAGCAGACGTCTCCACCGCCGAGCGCTGGCTCGTGCATATCCCATTCAGCGTCTACCTGGGCTGGATCACTGTGGCGACCGTCGCGAACGTCACCTCGCTGCTGGACTATCTGCAATGGGGCGGGTGGGGCATCAGCGCGGAGGTGTGGCTGATCATCATGCTCGTGGTCGCCGGCGGGATCGCCTCCGCCGTGACCTTCACCCGGCGCGACATCGCCTACATGCTCGTCATCCTGTGGGCCTTCGTGGGGATCGCGGTCAAGCACGCGAGCGTGCCCGTGGTCGCGACCGCCACCTGGATCGTGACGGTGCTGTTGGCCCTGGTGCTGGTCGGGAGCATCATCCTCGAGCGGCGAGAAAAGTAGCAGTCAAGATAAGAGAACGGGTCAGGCCGGAATGTACAACCCGTTGCAACCTTGCGGGCGAGACATCGTAATAAAGTAGTAGAGTTGAGCACATAGTTCACAGCTTTCCACATGAGATAACCCGCAGCGCTGCGCCGTTCTCTGGAGAAGCTACTCATAGTATCTAATCCCAAAAAATCCAAGGAGGAACAATGAATACCGAAAGCAAAGAAGATGTCATGGATGTTCAATCCGAAGCAGAAGCCAACGTCGAAAATGTTGAAGAAGAGAGCGCGGCCCAGGCCGAGGCCCCGAAATTCGAGGCCCCCGTCAACCCAACGCCCAGCCGCTACTCAGCGTCACCCGAACCGCTGACGCCCTCGGATGAACGCACCTGGGCGATGCTGGCCCATCTCAGCGTGCTGTTGAATCTCGTCACGGGATTCTTGGGTATCGCCGGCGCCTTAGTCATCTACCTCGTCTACAAGGATCGCTCCCGCTATGTAGCTTATCAATCGATGCAGGCCTTCCTCTTCCAGTTGATTTTCTGGGCCGGCAGCGGGCTGCTGATTGGCGCGATTTGGGCCGTCACCGGCGCCTTGAGCGCTATCCTGATCGGCATCCTCCTGATCCCCTTCGCGGTTATCTTGACCGTCATCTTGATTATGTTCCCCGTGATCGCGTTGGTCTACGGCGTGGTGGGGGGCATCCAGTGCTCAGAGGGGCAGGACTTCCGTTATCTGTTGGTGGGCGATTGGGCGCTCAATCTTATCTGACGCTGACCTTCACGACCGATCCGACCGTCGCCTGCGAGTTGATGGGCGTGCCGCTTCACGACGTCACTACGGAGGAGACCATCGCGCTGATCGGCCGCTGGATCGCAGAAGGCGGCCCGCATCAAATCGCGACCATCAACCCGGAGTTTCTGATGCAGGCGCGGACGCACCCAAACTTTAGGGCGGCCCTGAAACGGGCCGCCCTCTGCGTTCCTGATGGCATCGGTGTGCTATGGGCCACGCAGATGCGCGGGGCGCGCCTGCGCGAGCGGGTCACCGGCTCCGATATCGTGCCGCGCCTCTCGCGTGCGGCGGCGCAGCGCGGCTGGCGGATTTTCTACTTAGGGGCGGCGCCCGGCGTCGCCGAGCGGACGGCGGAGATTCTCCAATTGCGTCATCCGGGCCTGCGCGTCGCGGGGTGCTACGCCGGATCGCCAGATCCGGCGGAAGCGCCGGAGATCATCGCGCGTGTGCGAGCCTCGCGGGCCGATATTCTCTTCGTGGCCTACGGGGCGCCCAAACAAGATCTGTGGTTGGCGCAGTATCTGGCGCAGACGGGCGCTGCGGTGGGGATCGGCGTGGGCGGGTCCTTCGATTTCATCGCCGGAGTGGCAAAGCGCGCCCCGCGCTGGGTGCAACGTCTGGGCCTGGAGTGGGGCTATCGCCTGCTCCGCGAGCCATGGCGCTGGCGGCGGCAGTTGGCGCTGCCGCATTTCGCCTGGCTGGTCCTGGTGGGGCGAGACAAACCAAAGACCTGATGGCGATCAAAATCCCATCAGGTCTGATTTATAACAGCTTGGTTTGGATCGCCAGATCCAAACCTCTAAATTGGCGCTCCTGTGGAAAGGCTATCCGCGCCGGAGCACACGCCTCAGCCACGAGGTCGCAGCCGCGGCGAGAGCTATCTCCTGACCCTCCACACCCTTATCCGGCAGATCGATGCTCAGTTCTTTGATGTCTCCTCTGGCATCTATGGACATCAGCGCGCCCTGAGCGGCTTTGGCGACGTGTTCTACCTGATCCTCGGATAGTCGCACCAACGCCGCCTTGACATCTCGCGCCTTGCCATCCAGCGCCAGCATGGGCAGCGTCTCGGCCAGGGCCGCGCGTAGATAGGCGTTGGCATCCTCCACCAGCGGCAGCAACTCCGTAATGATATCTTCATTACCCATATACCCTAATGCTTGCACTGCCGCCGGGCGCACCAGCGAACTTCCATCCTCTCGGGCTATATCCAGGAGTTGTTCAACCGCCGTTGTATCCCTTAGATAGCCGATGGCAAGCGTGGCTGTGCGTCGCATCCGAGGATCGGGCGAGGAGAGGAATTTGCGCACGGCAGGCGCCGCTGCCTGATACTTCAACCGGCCCAGGCTTTTGAGGGCCGCAATCCGCAAATTCGCGCTACGATCCTCCAGCGCGGCTTGCAGCACAGGGCCAGCCTGGGGATCTCCGATTTTTCCCAGCGCCTTGGCTGCCAACGAGCGCACGCCGACGTAGCCGCGCACGACGCGGATTAGCACCGGGACGGCGGCCTTCGCCTTCAGCTTGCCCAGCGCTACGACCAAGGTCTTGACCGTGGGGATATCTCGCTGATGCGGCGCATCCATGTACACCTCTAACATCGCTACCATCTGCGGGATCGCCTCCGTGGTGTGGAGACGCTGCAATGCCGTGATGGTTGTGCGCCGAATGCGGGGATCAGATGTATCGAGGAACGGCAGGAGAATTGGCCCCATATCTGGTATCCCCAATTTGCCGATGGCGTTGATGGCCGCGCGCCGAACGTAGAAGTTGTGATCTTCCAGGGCATGCAGCAGCGCGCCCTGCGCCTCTTTGGCGCTCATCTGCCCCAGGGAGATGGCGGCGGCCCGCCGGACAAAGGAGCAGGTATCGTGAAGGGCATCCATCAAGGGGAAAATTGCATCGGGGTTGCCGATCTGGCCCAACGCCTCCGCGCATGCGCTTCGCACGTAGGTATTGACATCCTCGCGCAGGAGTTCGATCAGATGGGAGGCGGCCTCCTCGGCATGCAGGCGTCCCAACTCCTCGGCTGCGCCAGATCTTTGCCTGGGATTGGGACTTTGTAGGTTTTTAATGTGGTTTTGAATTGCGACTTGCTCTTTTTGGGATTTTTTGTTTGTACTCAATTCTTTTCACCTTGTGTTAGTTTTATACTCGGCCTGATCTGTTAGCAGGCAATTTAAGTATAGCACAAGGGAGAAAGAAGGACAATGGGGGCTTTTTGAATTTTGGTTAGTGTCTTAAAGTATTCGCCACTAAGCACGGCGGTTCCCACGGTCATTGGGCCGTTGGGTCAAAGAGAAACCGCGTGCCACCTTCACGAAGCCGCCCTTCGGCGGCTAGGCTCTTTTGAAATTCAACCGATAAGTGCAAACTTAAGATATAAAACAAGCATTTGACCGGCGAATTTGCAGTGAATCGTAGCTAGAAAGTGCCCAGAGAGTCGGTGAAGGCCGACTTCGTAAATGTTGCCGCGACTTCAGTCGCCGGGCCTCGCGCGGTTGTGAGGATTACAGGCCTTTTTGGCGTCGTTACCGGGTTGTGGGTGGAGGTAATATGCCTGCACGGACGAATTCCCGAAGAGTTGTCGTTCGAAGAAGAAGTCGGCGCTTACTGACGGCAGGGTTACTGCCAGTAGGATACCGGCCCCTCCTCTAGCAGTTCCGATGTGGCCCCGACCAGGCGCCAGCCTTCAACGGTGTGCGTCGTCTGCCACTCTACATTCCACAAGCGACGCACTACGCCCCCTGCCTCGTTATCCCACGTTGTGACTATGGTCGCGACGCGCGCGTCGGCGTCGCTCACCGTGCCGGGGATTGTATGCACATTTCCCGCATCAACGCGCAACGTCGTGGCGTACTCCAGCGCCCACGTCGCATAGGGCCGATCATCCGCCGGCGTGAGCAACGCATAAGCGCCCGGTAAATCACGGTCATCTATCGCCAAGTAGAAGGAAATCACGGCGTAGTCCGGCTTATCGCTGCGATAGCTGTGTGGACGAGTCAAGTAGAACCAGTCGTAGCGATCGGATGTCCAGCCGTAACTCTGCCCCGTCCAGGTGTGGATCGCGTACCAGGCGAAATCATCCGTCCCCTGCACGCGATATCCCTCCCAAATCTCCGTCGCGAGATCGCCATCGACATTCTTTAAGAGTATGCCCGCATCGCCCGCGAATCGTCCCAGCCGTTGATAGCGCTCGCCATTCCAGGCGAAGATGTGCAACAGCGTCTCGTTGCCCGCACTATGCCCAAAAATCGCAATTTCGACGCGGCCATCGGCGTTGAGATCTCGAAGCTCGATGTCGCAGGTGGTATATTGTCCCAGGCCGACATTCGGCGCGCCCGGCTGGGGAAAAGCCGGTTCGAGGGGATATGCCTCGGTCCCGTCGAGGACAAAGGCGCTGAGCCGCGTCGGAGAGACCGTGGTCTGATGGGCCAACGCGAACCATTCCGGCGCACCGTCCGCGTCCAGATCCTCGTAGCGGAGGCAGACGAGCGTCGCCTCACCAGCTTGCGCCTGGACGCGCGCCAGGCCGGTGTTGGCCGCGGCTATCAACGGCCCGGGATTCGGCGTAGCGACCGGCGTCAAGGGGGGCGGCGTGGATGTGGATGCCGTAGGCGGCGAGGCGGTCGGACTTGCCGTCGACGCCGGGGTCGGCGTGACGTGAGATGTTGCCGTGGGGGTGACGACCATCGCGCTGGGAGGCGCCGATTCTGCACAGGCGCTCGCCCCAAGCATCAGGAGGAGCAGTACACTGAACGAGAACTGAATGGACAGGAATCTGTTGAGTGATGACCGGGCTACATTAAGTTGGGGAGATTTTGAATTCATAAGCATCTTAGGGGGATCTCATAAGGCGGGGATTAACAGTCAATTGACAGACAAAAGACGGGCATGTCCCATATAAACTTGGTGGGGACATACCCGTCTTTAGCATACTCCAGTAATGGCGTCAGGCTTTTCGAAGACGGCGCGTGATAAAGAGAACGCCCAATAGCAATGCAGCCCCTAACACCAACAACATCTCACCCCAGCCGGTATCAGGCACCGCTTTGGCTTCGGTTTCGGCCTTAGATACCTTATCCGGGGTAGGCGTCGCCCGTGGTGTCCGGGTCGGTGTCGGCGTGCGCCGGGGCACAAGTGTGGGCGTCGCCGTCGCCTCTTCGCCTTCACCTTCCATGCCCGCACCGGTCATCTCGCCTTCTTCGGCTTCTTCGCCTTCTTCACCTTCCTCGACCTCTCCCTCCTCACCGACGCCAGCTTCTTCTTCGGGGTCTGGCGTATTTGTCGGCCCAAGCACCGGGGTCGCAGTCGGCGTGTTGGTGGGTTCTGGGGTATCGGTCGGCTCTGGTGTATCGGTAGGAGCTTCGGTAGGTTCTGCCTCTTCGCCTTCAACTTCTCCCACTCCGGCTTCCTCGAGGGCCACTGCTGTGGCCGTCATATCCTCATCCGTGATTTCTACGACCGGCGTCTCATCAACACCTGCCGGCGCCGGCTGTGCTTGCCGGCCCGGATTAATCATCAGGAAGAAAACCGCAGCGCCAACCATGGCCAGGACCAACAGACCGCCCAAGACGCCAATGCCGATCAAGAAAGTGCGATTTTGCCCTTCCACATCCGCGCCTGCTTCCGGCTCCTCAGCGTCATCTTCTTCCTCATCCATAAAGATATCGTCTTCACCAAAAGCATCATATAAGTCATCGGCCATGGTCGTCCTCCTTGAAATGTATCTTAATGATCGACGCGCAAAGCGCTCAAGTGATGGGGATACTTACTACGCTCTCACTATACCACAAAGCAAAAAATTATACAAAATCATGTTAAAGAAGATAGCGATGGATCAGGTGACAGTTACGTAACAATCTAATTTAACCGTGGATCCCGGATTGGTTATGCGCCGGCTATAACAATCGCTCCAGGTTGGCAAAGGGAATAAAGGCCACCTCGTTGCGACCAAAATCGACCTGGACGCCCATCACACGGGCACCGGTCTCGAGTTGGAACATCCCCGGCGGAATATCGACCACCTTACCGGAGGCGCCGCGATATGGTTGGCGCAGCGCTCGCACGCGGCTCCCCACCACAATCGGCGCATCGGGATCGATGGGGGTGCCGGCCTCAGAAGGCATCGGCACCACAATGTACGGGCGCTGCGCGCCCCAACGCGGTTGCAACTTAGCGCTGATCGCTACATCACGCCCATCAAGAGAACGCAGCAGATCGAAGGTCGCCTTGGACATTGGCGTCTTTCCCACTCCCTCCGTGGCGATCAGAGGAAAGCCGACGTTTTGCGCCAGCGAAAGCAAACGCGCCGGGATGCCGCCGACGATGATACCTCGCACCTGCATCTCCACCGCGCGTTCGATGGTTTCCTCCTCCAGGCGCGCCCCGCCGACCAAAATCGCCCCCTGAGATGCGGGGTTGATGTGCTTGGGACGCAGCGGGTGACGCGGCGCCCGCGCAATGACGCGCAGCGGGCCATACGCCTCCAGCCCATTGCCCCAGGCTACCTGGATATAGGCGCCTACCGTTTCGATAAGGACGCCTTCGGAGGGCCACGTATCGACTACAACGCCGGGGATGAGCGCGCTCAGTCGAATGGGCTGCGGGTCTGCTTCCAACAACAGTCGCCCCCGACCACTGCCCACAATCGTGCCCCCGATCGGCGCGCGACACGTTCCCCCGCTTAACCCGCCCCGCACGGCGAGAACATCGCCTTCGGATACACGATCCCCACGTTCTACTTTAATATGGCTCTTCACCTTTTTAAGGGGCACATTAAGCTCGCGCGCCACATTGACAATCCGAAAATCGGCGGGGCGCACGGTTTGCGCCACGATGTGAGCCGGCTCGACTGTGTCGCCCACACTGGCCAAAACATCGCCTGGTCGTGGCAAGCGTCGCGCAATCTGAACGATGGTAAGCGGATTGACGATACTATAAGGCACGTACATCGCTAACCTCCCACATCCCAAATCCACCGATTGAGGCGGTGTCGCCGTTGATCTGGATCATCGGGTAGCGTGAGCGGGCGCCCGCGCGCATCGACGACTAATCCCACCACGCCCCCAATCGCCTGGATCTTACCGCCGCGCCCCGGCCCCAGCCCGACATCGAAGCGGCGCGTCGGCTTGAGCTTGAGCGTGGCTTTCTGGCCCGGCAACAAAGGCCAAATTTCAATCTCACCATAGCGAGCCTCAACATCCAAATCCCCGCCATCTTCGTAGGCAATGTGCATCTTGAGGACTGTATCGCCAGGGCGCGCTTTGCCCACCGGCGAGATCACTGTTCCCAGCGAGATCAGTGTCCCAGACTCCAACGCCGAGGCTGCCGCCAAGGGCTTAATCCCGGCCACCGCGCCTAACGCAGGCGCCGCGCGATTAATATCCAAGAGAATGGTGGAGATGCCCACCGGCTGGACGCCGTCCAAGACGATTAACAGCGCCTGTCCCGGACGCGGTAGATGCACGATACCGCCGCCGGAGATCAGGATAGGATCGAAGCGCGGCATCAACTCCGGGTATTTTTGCGCTTCTCCGGCATTCCACGTGGGCTGCGCAACGCCAAGCGCGCTGTGCAGCATCTCCCGTGCTACCGCCTGCTCCATCAGTAACTCTTGCGGCTCCTGCGGGATCGACCAGGGGCGTAGTTCGCGATTGTACAGCAAATCCAAAAGATCCTCTGGGTCCTCAATCTCCTCAGGTATCCATCGTAGCAGACCTTCGACGCCATGCTCTTCGACCCAATCCGTAGGGCCATAAGCGATGCCCCGCTCGTAGATGGTCACGTAGGAGCGTTCGTTAAAGGTCGCCGCCACCGAAGTCGTCGCGGCGCCCAGATCGATGCCCAACGCGCCGCGATCCGAGTTGCGTTCGCGATACCACAGGTAATCGACGATCCGCGAAAAAGCTGTGGCAGTCGGCAATAAATCGGAGCGGCTCCATAGGCGCAAGGTATCCGCCCCCGGCGTGCGATTTAACCGTTTATTGATATAGATCGTCTCCAAGGAGCGCTGCGCCGGCCCCAAGTGCTCGGTATCCGCTGTGGGATGTACGTTGTCGACGATTTTGATGCTGGTAATATCGGAGATCAATTTAGTGACGTTAGCCCGAATATTAGCATTGCCAGCATACAGCACGTGGGGCCGTTGTTCCTTTTCCAGCATAGAGGCGGCCAGGGCAATCGCCTCGGCCAATTCCATCACCGGGCGACTGGCCCCCCCATCGATCCCGCCGACCAGCAAAATCACATCTGGGGCCAGATCCCGCACCGTGCGCGCCCATGTCTCCTGGGGAGAGTGCAAGCTGCCCTCCCGCGAGAGCATAGCCTCGGTCCGGGTGTAGGCGCCGGACGCGGCGCGATAGGCGCTTTCCAGGCTCATCTCGCGAACCAGGCCAGCGATTACCAATCGCAGCGGCTCCGGGGCGCTCAGGATCACCACGAAAGCATCCACGCCGTCCGGCCCTTCGCGGGGGGTGATCAATTGCCCTCGCATATAGAGCGCGCGGCCCGTGATTTCTTCGATTTCCTCGATGGCATGCACCACACCGACGCTGATATCGTTCCAAGGCGGATTCAAGGTCGTCAAGGTTTCCGCCTGAGCTACGAAGCGATAACTCGCCTCCACCCGCTCCAGCAACAGGAGCTTAGTGATGACCGCGCCGCAGTCCGCGATGAGAATAGATTCTATTGAGTGCTCGTCAGCCATCACGTGATCCTACCCTCCAATCAGTGGAATGAGCTGGTCTATCGCTCTGGCAATTCGCCAAATATGATCGATCAACAAGGTCAGCGCGCTGGTAATCGCGCCGGCAAAGACTACGGCCAGGGCCAAGACGATGAAGAAGCGCCCTAAGCGATTCATACTTCGCCATAGCACCTGCAACGATTTGTTCTGCGGTTCCTGCCGGGGAGAAAAGGCGATCAGCGATGCGATAGTGCCCATCATCGTGATGACGCCGACCACCATCCGGGGCAGAGATTGGTCGAAGCTGCCGGCGGCCAACATCTGGGGGATGAGGGTGCCCGTCAGCGCGCCGGAGATCGCCACGCCAGACCCCACGCCCAGCAAGTATCCGATGGACACATTGCCCAACACCGCAATCTGCCGCATCGATTTGATGTTTACCAGGCCCTTGAACAAAAGCAAAACGCCCAGAATCAGCGGCGCCACGTAGACGATCCGTTCAGAGACGCTGGCCGTTCCGGCGCCGAGCATAATCAAAAACCAGTCCTTGAGGATGAAGAGCCACGCCATACCCAGCGCATAGCCAACGCTACTACCCACCAGCAGAGCCAGCGCCCAACGATAGAGGATATTATCCCCCAGGAGATAGCTGAAAATCATCAAACTGATCACCACACCGATCAGCATCCCAAATATTTGAGGGTCTAGAAGTCCTGCCATCGATTATCCAATCCTTTTTCTGCCGGTGATAAAGTTGAATATCGCGCCCAAGATCAGCACAGCGAAGGCAATCCAATGCGTGAACATCAATGCGCCCAGCAAAGATCTGTAGATGGTGTTGGGAAGGTCTCTGACCGCTCGATAAGCAACAATATCAGGATACCCCACCAACCAGCCGTCGATTATCTCCTGATCTTGTAGATAGGGCGTCGCCCATGGCCCCACCGACGCACTGACGCCAGCGCCCATCTGGATTTGATTCGCTACCGCATTTTGCTCGATCCACCAGCGCAAGCGCTCGGAGCGGGCCGACAAGACTAAGAGCAAGGCAGGGGAAGGTTCTCTTTCCATTCTCAGGAAACGCGCCACACCATAGGAGGTCCCCGGCAAATAGACCGCATCACCGGGCGCTAGCTGATTGGTGATCGATTTTGAAGCCAGGAGGCTATGCACAATCCCCGCCCCGTCCGGCAAGGTGCTAACGGCGATAATATCCACCTCATTGGACTTGAGGTGGTCCAAAAGCGTTTCGGCCATCAGCGTCATCTCGCCGGCCTCGGCAGCGCCGTATTCAATTGCCAGGATGACGGTATCTCCAGGGCCAAGCGTGTCGATGGTCTCATTAAGCGCCGAGACGCCGCCGGGCCGATTTTCAGGATTGAGCATCGCGCCGGTTAGATCCACAGGGCTGAGGCCCAGAAGGGCAACTAACGCGCTTAACACCAACAGCGCTGCGATGAGCGTCCGCAGCATAACGGTGCTGGCTCTGACCACATCGCGTTTCCATGCAACCGCGCGCTCGACGCTGCGAGGCTGCTCTAACAATTCCTGCCAAAGTTGTGCTTGCTCGACTATTTCTTCGGGGAACTTGGGACGCGGCGGGGCTGCGAAATCCTCTGGCATATCGACGACAGCGGCAGCGGGCAAGATGTCAGGCAAGCCTGCGAGGGGGCCTTCATCCTCCGGCGGCCTGGACGGGGTCTTGGCCTTCTCAGTTGCCGCCGATACTCTGGGGCGTAGTTCTTTGACCCAGTCGGGAATATCGGCGCGGGCCAAATTCTCCGCGCCCGCCGGAACTTCAATCTCGACAAATTCGCCTTCTGGCGCCTCTTCGGCCTCTTCTCCTGCGGCGCCCGCGCCCTTGGGAAGTGAGCCGGCGCCGGTGAGAGGGCCAGTGCCAGGGGGGCGAAGATCCTGTATCCAATCCGGCACAGCCGCCCGGACCAGACTTTCCTCTTCCGGAGGCTCTTCGATGTCGCTTGTGGCGCCCGGCTGCAGGCTCTGTAACCACCCGGGGACTTCGCCTTCCTCCGCATCTGATGTGTCGATGTCTTCCCAGGAAAATTCCATCTCTCCCCGAGATATTGCCCGTTCTTCTTCTGGTTCTGGTTCGAGCGCGGCTTCTTCTTCCGCCACGCCTCGCAGCCAGTCCGGCATCTCGTGTGCCGGCGCGAGTTCCTCTTCCTCCGCAGCGACCGGCTCAGGGGCCGCTTCCTCCTCTTCTTCTTCTTCTTCTTCTTCTTCTTCCAGGCCGCGAAGCCAATCCGGCAGTTCGCCC
>CAZCAI010000020.1:7945-19833 GCA_964496595.1 uncultured Anaerolineales bacterium | reverse complement strand
GGCGCGAATTCCTCTTCCTCCGCAGCGACCGGCTCAGGGGCCGTTTCTTCTTCTTCTTCTTCTTCTTCCAGGCCGCGAAGCCAATCCGGCAGTTCGCCCGCTTCCTCCTCTATTTCTATCTCCGGTTCAGAGGCTTCTTCCTCTTCTTCTTCCTCCGCCATGCCTCGCAGCCAGTCCGGCATCTCGTCTGCCGGCGCGAATTCCTCTTCCTCCGCAGCGACCGGCTCAGGGGCCGTTTCTTCTTCTTTTTCTTCTTCTTCTTCCGGGCCGCGAAGCCAATCCGGCAGTTCGCCCGCCTTCTCTTCCCTCGGCGGTTCCGGCGCAATAGCGGGCGCTTCTTCTTCCTCTTCTTCCTCCGCCATGCCTCGTAGCCAGTCCGGCAGCTCGTCTGCCGGCGCGAATTCCTCTTCCTCCGCAGCGACCGGCTCAGGGGCCGTTTCTTCTTCTTCTTCTTCTTCTTCCCAACCGGACAACCAATCCGATTCCTCTTCGGGCGCGGCGGGCGCAGAGGGCGGTTCCTCGGTCGCGTGCTGTAAGAGCCAGGGGGGCAATGCTTGAGGCGAGCCGGGGGTAGCGGCTTCTACGGCGTGCTGCCGGAGCCAATCGGGCAGGGATTGAGATGGAGGCGCACCGCCCACATCCACGGCGTCGGCGATCAACCAGGCGGGGTAAGACATCGACGCTTCTGGATCAGGGGGGCGGGGTTCTGTATCTCGGGTCTCTTCAGAAATGGGCGCCGGAGTTTCTGGGATATCTGCGGCTTCTTCTTCCCAACCGGAGAACCAATCGGGCTCTTCTTCAGGCTCTGCCGGCGCCTCGGATGGTGCAGCGGAAGGCGCTGCTTCTTCAAAGAACTCCGACCCACCGGAGAGCCAATCGGGCAATTCTTCCGGCGCCGACGGCTCGATTTCTTCCTCTTCTGCGGAAAATTCCGAACTCCAATCGTCAGGCGTGGCTTCTTCTTCTTCTTCTTCTTCCATTGGCTCCGAAGGCCCGGTAAGCCAGTCCGGCAATTCGGAGGGGGCGAAATCTTCTTCTTCTTTTTCTTCTTCGGGTTCTGGCGCGAGCGTCGCTTCCTCCGGCTCAGGCATATCCGAGTCCATCATAATGCCCGAAAGCCAGTCTGGGAGATCTTCATCAGACGGCGCTAAGTCCGAATCCGACGCTGAAGGGGCAGTATAAGATTCATCTTCATCTTCGTCAGCGAACCAATCGGGCCAAGCGTCGTCGCTCGATTCCTCATCTGCATCCGAAAAAGCAGCATCATCGGCCAAACCGGCCAGCCAATCCGGCAATCCCTCCGTGGAAGATTGCTCTGACGCTTCTGGCGCAGGAAGGCTCGCGCCGCATTTATTGCAAACGCGGCGTCCATCTGGATTTTGTGTGCCACACTTAGGACAGCGAATCATACTTGTTTTTCACTCACTCATCACTGTGGGGACGATCAATGCCTAAAATAATACGCAACCCGGTCATCGTGGCGCCAATAGCAACGCCTATCAATATTCCTCGCATTCCGCCTGCGGCCAGGTCGATCATCTCGGTTTTAATATGAAACAGGAGGTTGAAGTAGGGGACGGTGCTCAGCAAGGCGGCGCCAGCGATGACGATAAATACCACGCTGTTAAAATCTCGGCGCGTGCGGAAGATCCGCATCCCGGCAATCAACAGGGTGATCGCCGTGAGGGCCAGCAGGGCGGATTCACCGGGAATGAGCACGTGACGGAGTAAGAGTTGTGGGCCTTGACCGCCAGGGCCTTGCCAGATAATTAGGATCAAACTTCCCAGCGCTGATAGTACTAAGAGCAAACTCCCCGACCAATTGTTCCGCTTGCGAAATAAACGTTGTAAATGAACGCTGAGGATATTAAAATATCCTAATAAAAGCGCAAATGTTCCCAGCACCATGCCCCATTGAATTAATAAGAAGCCCGTATACTCCAGGCCCGCAAGGGGGATCAAGGAGCTTAATAAGACTAACATGCCGACGAGCATCGCTACGGCTGTGGGGAGAAACCACTTAAACATCGCCTATCCTCCTCCATACAGGATGGATAAGACGGCCGCCGCCAGGATCCCCGCGATGGTCAACCAGCGCAGGACATCGTGGGCGCTCAAACTGGCCCAATAGGGCGAGCGTTGGATCACTTCGGTGGCGCCAGCGAAAAGTTCTTCCCCCATCACAAATTTATCGGCGGGAAGGATGGGATAGAGCGCGCTAATGCCCTCCAACGAGGTTGTCCCGCCTATGGAATGAATACGTCGGCGCTGTGTCGCTTCGCCCAGCAAGCTGACCTCCTGATCAAATGCGCCCAATATGATATTGGAGCTGACGCCGCCATCGAAGATATAGGTTGCTGCCATTGCCGCGTAGGTCGTGGGTGTGATGGCAATGAATTGGACAAAGAGCGGTCGATAGCGAGCGGCGTTGCCGATCCGCGTGTAGGCGCGGCGCATCCAATCCCCGGCGAGCAGGTAGAGCGTCGGATCGCTGGTGGTGATCAACGGGGGGGCGTCATACGCGGCGGATAGGTTGAACAGAGCGTTCAAGCTTTGGAGCGCGGCAACGGAGGTGAGCGCATCGTGGCCGGCCAGGCCGCCTTTGCCCAGGGCGATGTGAATGGTCTTGCCTTCCTCGGCTACACGTCCCACCTCATCCGACAAGGCGTGAAAGAGGGGATAATCTCGCATCTCCGGCGGCGTCTCACGATAGCGCAGGCCATAGATGGCCAATATCGTTGCTCCCACCAGCACAAAGGCTAAGGCGATAGTTTGTTCAGCCACGGCTGTGCTCCCTTTCAATAAGTTGGGCTTGTAATTTCCCTAACACCTCTGGCTCCTCCAGGGTCTCGGCCAGGGGGGCCAGAGTAGATTGTCCAAAGAGCGGCGCCAGCATCCACAGAAGTTGTCCTCCGATGAAACCCCAGACTTGGAGCAGATCTAACAAGGGAATAGCGATGGGGGTTAGCCCTCGGGCTTCCAATTGATCGGCCCAGCGGGTCAACTGTGCAGAGGTTGTCAGGTCTTGCGATTGCGATATCTTCACGGACGCCTCCCTACGCTCTTGGCGGCGTTAGATGGTGCACAGAAGTAAGTTCAAGGATGTATTATTTAAGAAATCACTTAGCTTTTTCAGTATAGCACGGTTCATTAAGAGTGCAAAATTCCATAAGGCGCCGATTGTTGGGGTTGCGATCACGCTATTTGCTGATACGATACATCTGCAAGTTGACCATCCTCTCGGCTTGGTTCAAGCGCCGCCGTTCACCTTTATCTTAACATCAATATACGACAGCATGGTTAAATAATCGTTACACAATAGCGTTAGAATGCATCAGGTCAGGCGCCCTTGCAATGGAAGGCGGACGTCCCGTCCGCTGGTGGCGGACAAGATGTCCGCGATCCGAAGCTATTTTTCAGGGGAGTAAATGAATGAGACGGCTCTTGACGCCCTATTATAAATTCGAACCAGAGATGATGTGTATTCCGGCCGGGGAATTTCTGATGGGCAGTGATCCCACCCAAGACCCGCATGCCCAGGGGGAGGAGCAACCGCAGCATCGCCTCTATTTATCCGATTACGCGCTCGCCAAGACGCCGGTGACGAATGCACAATACGCCATCTTTCTGCGCGCCACGCATCACGCGCCGCCGCAACACTGGCGCTGGCTTCGTTGGGGCCATCGATGGGCGCTTCCTTTTCGGCGACAACATCCGGCCGTGTATATTACATGGTACGACGCTCGCGCCTACTGTCAATGGCTCGGGGAGATCACGGGTAAACCTTATCGCCTGCCCACAGAAGCGGAGTGGGAGAAGGCCGCGCGCGGCGTCGCAGGGCAAATTTACCCCTGGGGCAATATGTGGGATGCTAGCCGGTGTAACATTCGAGACACCGGCAAGGAGGAAGGTACAATGTCCGTCTGCGCCCATCCTCAGGGCATCAGCCCCTACGGCCTGTTGGATATGGTCGGCAATATCTGGGAATGGACCTCGAGTTTGTGGGGAATAGACTTAGACCCGCCGACCTATACCTACCCCTATGATCCCCAGGATGGACGCGAGAATCTCATTGCGAACCATTATATCCGTCGCGTGCTGCGGGGCGTTTCCTTTTATAATGATCGGCAGAAGGCGCGCTGCGCTGCACGTTATCGCTACAGCCCACGCAATCGATTTGACAGCGTGGGGTTTCGCGTCGCGCTCTCGCTCTCATAAGCAGAAGGAGGCCCAATGATGTCGTTCAAGCCGTTACACTTCATCGCCGCCGAGGTCGATGTCGAATTTGATGCGCCGCCGCGCTACGAGAAGAAGCCGCACTGCCCCGCTCGCTTCCATTGGGAGGGGGAGATCTACGAGATCACTACATGCCTCAGCGAATGGCGCGACTATGGACGGCGCGGGAAGATGGCGCACAATATGCGGCCCAGTCACGCGGCGGCGGCCGCGCGGCGCGGCTCCTGGGGCGTGGGCCGCTATTACTTCCGCGTGCGCGTCCAGACCGGCCAGGTTTTCGATCTCTACTATGATCGGGCGCCGGGGGATGCGGAGGATCGCAAGGGCAATTGGATCTTGTTCCGGGAGATGCGTGAGGAAGTTTGATCCGCACCGGGAACCGAGAGTCAGAACCACCAACTAAAAAAGCTCCCCTCATCACGAGGGGAGCTTTGTGGCCCCAGGGGAATTCGAATCCCCGTTTCCGGCTTGAGAGGCCGGCGTCCTAGGCCTCTAGACGATGGGGCCAGGTAACTGTAAATTCTACCAAAGGTTTGAGTTTTGTCAAATGAGAATTTTGGCGTCGGAATCAAGAACAATCAAGAACAATCAAGAACAATATGGAAGATACGTCCCCGCCGGGTTGGTATTTTCGCAAAGTGCGCCTATACTTAAGTTGACTTCGGCAACAAATAAAAAGGTCTCGTCAACTAAAGGGAAACGACGCTATGAACCAACATCTTAATCCGTCCCCCCAGATGCAAGCGCAGAGACATTGATGGACGGATCGTTACAATACACGCTCTTCATCATCTTAGCGCCGCTCTCGGCGGTGATCTCGATGAGTGTGATCGTCTACGCCTGGCGCGCCTATCCCACGCCGGCGACGACCGCGCTGCTGTGGTTGATCGGTGCGATTTCGGGCTGGCTCGTCTTCAACACGCTGGAACTGGCGGCTTGCTCGGAGGGGATGACCGTCTTCTGGGCCAGGATCAGCTACATCTTCATTGTCAGTACACCCGTCGCGTGGCTGGCCTTCGCGCTCCGCTATACCGATCGGCCGGCCTGGCTGGCGCCCGCGCGCTTTGTGCTGATCTGCTTCCCGCCGCTGATCACCGCGCTATTGGCGCAGACCAATGCCTGGCATCACCTGATCTGGCAAAGCTACAGCTTCCGGCCCATCGAACGTATGTTGGCAATGCAGGTCGATGTCTACGGCTGGTGGTTTTGGGTTCACATTGTCTATGGCTATGCACTGGTCTTCTTGGGCGCGTACCTGATCGGCCGGCGATATTTCACCTCGTTCCAACTCTACCGCCGGCAATCGATCTGGCTCGTGATCGGTGCGCTCAGCCCTCTGCTGTTCAACTTTATCTACCTCTTTGATCTGATCCCCGGCTTGAAGAAGGATTATACCTCCCTGAGTTTTGCGTTTGGCAGCATCGCCTTCGCCATCGGCATGGTGCGCTACCATCTCTTCGATCTCCAACCCGTGGCTCGCGATGCCATCGTTGAGGGAATGAACGACGCGGTGTTGACCTTAGATCTCCAGGATCGCATCGTCGATCTCAACCCGGCGGCGCGCGAGTTATTAGATCTGCCAGAAAAGACGCTCATCGGCCAGCCCGCCGATCAGATCTTGGCGCCGTGGCGCGAACTGGCGGCGCGCTTCCAGGAAACGATGGAGATTCGCACCGACATCGCCATCGAGCGGGCATCGGGCGCACGCTATTACGATCTCCGCATCTCCCCACTGACCGATCGGCTCGGCAATCCCACCGGGCGGCTGATCGTCCTGCGCGACATCACGGAACGGAAGGCGATGGAAGAGGAACTGCGGCGGCGCACGAGTGAGCTTGAGGCCCGCAACGCGGATCTGGATGCGTTTGCGCACACCGTCGCCCACGATCTCAAAAGTCCCCTGACTGTGGTGGTCGGGCGAGGCCACGCGCTGCGCGATCACCACGAAGATATGTCACCGGAGATGGTCACCGAGTGGCTAGATTCCATCGTGAAGGCCGGCCACAACATGGCCGACATCATCGATGCGTTGCTCTTGCTGGCCAATGTGCGGCAGAAGACGGAGATTGAGACCGCGCCATTGGATATGGCTGCGATTGTCGATGCGGTGCGGGGGCGATTGGAAAATCGCATCGCGACGGAGGAGGCCGAGATCATCAAGGCGGAGGTATGGCCCACGGTCATCGGATATGCGCCCTGGATCGAGGAGGTGTGGGCCAACTACATCAGCAACGCGCTGAAGTACGGCGGCGATCCGGCGCGCGTGACGCTCGGCGCGGAGAGCGACGGCGCGCTGGCGCGCTTCTGGGTGCGGGATAACGGCCCCGGTCTGACGCCGGAGGAGCAGTCCAAGTTATTCTCCCAGTTCACGCGCCTGGATGAGACGCAGGCCGAGGGCCACGGCCTGGGTTTGTCCATCGTGCAACGCATCGTCGAGAAGTTGGGCGGCGAGGTGGGCGTGGAGAGCGACGGGGAAACGGGGAGCGCCTTCTGGTTCTCGCTGCCGCTCGCCGAGGAAAAATAGGAGAAGAAATTGGCGATCCGCTACTTCTGGAAAATAGCTCACGGATTTTGGGATGGTTCACTAATTGGTTAACGCTTGTTCGTAGTTCAGTGACCAATAGGTCCCTTGACCTATGGCAGGCATCCGCTGCGCGATGGAATGTTAATGGAATGGAGTGCCGTTGTGAATAAGATCGCCACGGAAGGCCAACCGGTCAGGCGCGCGAGCGATGGAATGTTAATGGAATGGAGTGCCGTTGTGAAGCCCGAGAAACGCCACTCCGCTTACGCCTGACGGCGCCGCTTCGAGGCTTACTACGAACCAAAATTGATGCTTTTAAGATGATTGTAGTGTTTTTGAAGAATTTATTGCATCTTATGACCTAAATTATCAGAACTAAAGTGTAAACCTATTTTAGCTTGTAGATGAGCCATCCCCGGATTTTCACGGATTACACAGATTTTTTAGATCCTTCGACGGAGAGGTTCCTCGTTAATCTGTGTTTATCCGTGAGCTGAGAAGTGTCGACTGGATAGGAGAAGACATAGTAAGACCAGACAAGCTCTTAATTGGAGGTATACCTCATCATGGCTAACCCCTGTGGTTTACGATTTCGCAAAATCGATTTACACACCCACACGCCGGCCTCGGCGTGCTACCGGCATGATCACAGCTCAGAGGAGATTGTGCGGGCGGCGCTGGAGAAAGGGATGGATGCTATCGCCGTGACCGATCACAACACCGCTGCGTCCATCGACGCGATGAAAGCGGCAGCCCAAGCCGTCGATGTGGATGGTCGGCAGTTGGTCATCTTCCCCGGCGTCGAAATCTCCGTCCACGAAGGCTACCACGTCATCGCGCTATTCGATCCTGAGGTGGGACAGGCCGATGTGGAGAATTTCTTAGGTGCGATTGGTATCCAGCCGGACGAGTACGGTAAATCGGATGCGCTCTGTGAAAAGGGCGTCTTCGATGTGCTCGAAATCATTCACAAACGGGGCGGCCTCGCGGTGTTGGCCCACATTGACGAACACAAGGGCGCTTTTTACGAATTGACCTCGGTGGATCGAGAAACAGGCAAGGTGCGCGTTCCGCTGAACTGCGCACGCCTCTTCGATCAAGGAGCGTACGACGCCGTCGAGGTGACACAGGGCAAACTCCCCGTCGGATTCGATGCCGCGCATCGGATCGGGCGCGCGCCCGCGTTCTACCAGGCATCGGATAATCCCGATCCTGCCGATCCAATTCATCATTCCAAGGACGGCATCGGAGCGCGGTACAGCACCTTCAACCTGGATGAGATCACGCTCGAAGGGTTGCGCCAATGCTTTGCCGATCCAGAGGTGCGCATCATCTTAGGCGGGCTGCTGGACGATGGTCGCTGGCCCCGCATCCTCCAGATGCGCATCGGCAACGAGGGCTTCTTGGCCTATCAACGCTTCTACTTCCATCGCGGGTTGAATTGCCTCATCGGCGGCAAGGGCGTTGGGAAATCCTTGGTTATCGAATTCCTGCGCTTCGCCCTGGGGCAGCCCTCGCAGAACCAGGATATTCGGAAAGATCATGAGCGGAAATTAGCCAGGCAACTCCGCCCCTTCAACGAAGTAGAGGTGGCTTTCGAGCTTCCCAATGGCGTCACGTATCTCTTAAAGAGAACCTACGAGGACGACGGCGCCAGTTCCTTCACGTGCACCAATCAAGCCACCGGCGAGCGCTATGCGGGCGACATCGCGCAACTCTTCCCCATCCTGGCCTACAGCCAAACCGAGGTGGTGAAGATCGCCGAGAATGAGGACGCGCAGTTGCATCTGCTGGATTCGCTCTTCGATGCCCGCCCTCACCAGAAGGCCATCGCCGAGATTCAAGAGCGCTTGAATGATAACGACCAGGCGTTGGCCGAGGCGTTGGATGCGCGAAGCCGCGTTGAGGAGGCGCAGGAGGAGATCGCCACGTTAGATGAGGAGATCGCCAATCTCGACCGGATGCTGGATCATCCGCTGGTGCAGCAGATGCGTCAGGCGGAGGCTAAACGGGACGCCTTCGACGCGCAAATTCGGTACGTGGATCAACTGGCGGCGCTGCGCGGACGGTATCGAGAGGAGGCCGAGGCGCTCTCGCCGCCGCCCCTGCCCGATGAGTTGATCGGCGATAAGCGCCTGGCGGCGCAGCGCGCCCGCGCGGCGACCGTGCAGCAGGCCACCCTGGATGCCTTGGATCAGCTCGTCCAGCCCTTAGCAGCGACGCAGGCGGCATTATCGCAGGCCAAGACGGAATGGCTGCCAACGTTCAAGGCGCTGCGCGAACGGTACAACGCGGAGTTGCAGGGCAGCGATTCTGCCCAGTTGGAGGTGCGACGGCGCCGGCTCATCGAGGCGTGGAAAGAGGCCCAGCAGCGCTTGAAGCGCTATCGCGCGCTGGCCCAGGAGGCGCTGCCTAATCTGATGGCCGAGCGTGAGACCTGGTTGGATGATCTGGATGCCCACCATCGCGCCTACTACGAGGCCCGCAAGCGCAAATTCGATCAACTGACGGCGGCCTCGGAAGGGAAGCTGCGCCTGACGCTCGCTCACGCGGCCAATCGCGCGGCCTACGAGGACGCCATCATTGAACTGTTGGCCGGGAGCCACATCGGCGCCGTCTCGACCGCCAACCGGCGCAAGATCGCGGCCCACGTCCCCCCGCGCGAGCTGGGCGCCTTCGTCATCGAACGAGATATGGCCGGCCTCCAAGCAAGCTCCGAACTGACCGAGACGATGGCTCAGCGGGCAATGGACAAGCTGTGGACGGTGGACGATTTTGCCGATGTGCTGGCGTTGCAGCACACCTACTATCCGCAAGATACGCCTTCCATTGAGTTCAACAAAGGCCGGGGGCAATTCGCCCCGTTGGATGAGCTTTCGGTCGGGCAGAAGAGCACGGCGCTGCTGATCATCGCCCTCTGCGATGGCCAGATGCCCGTGATCATCGACCAACCGGAGGACGCCTTGGACATCGCCTCGGTGTGGGAGGATATTGCCAAGAAGCTGCGACAGGGAAAATACGGGCGGCAGTTCATCCTCACCACGCACAACTCCAGCCTGGCCGTCGGCAGCGATTCGGACATCTTTATGGTGCTCACGCCCCAATCGGGCGACCGGGCCAAGGTCTCCTATCGCGGCGCCATCGATCGCACCGACGTGCGCCGGGCCGTCATCGATCACCTGGAGGGCGGCGACGAGCCGTACAAACTGCGCCAGGAGAAGTACAACATCAAGTGAGAGGAATCTATGGCTGACATCATTCAAGACCAATTCGCGAAACGCTGTGACGAACTGCTGGACTTGATGGCCGAGCAGATGCAGAAAGAAGACACCTGGGATTATTACATAGCGAAAGGAGATGGAGATCGCGCCATCGCTGGCGACCATGAGAAACGTCATCTCTTAGAACTCTTACAGAATGCCCGCGACGCCATCTACCGGGGCCGCGAGAAGGGGAAAAGCAATGCGCCGGGCCGGATCTTTATCGCTGTGACAGAGCATGGTATGGCGATGGCTAATACCGGCGCGCCCTTCCGTCTCAATGATGAAGAAGTCTTGAAAGCTGTGCGTTTCTTGCAGCGCTCAGATAAAATGGGACCAGGTATCATCGGGCACAAGGGTGTGGGCCTCAAGTCGATCCTACTGCGCGCCGGCGCTTTCACCGTCCGCTCGCGCATCAACGGCGAGGTGTTGCGGGCGATCTTCTCGCGCTCGCGCACCGCAGAACATCTGAGAAAACGCATCAAGAAGCTCCCAAATGAACAAGCGCTTTACGTCCGACAGCAGTTACCGCGATTGCCATTGTTCGCCCAGCCATATACAGATACCGTCGATTCTGCGGATGGTGATGGTCTGGGATCGGATACGTCGCTGCTGGAGACGCTAATCTCGGACACGCGCGACCATCCGATCTGTCTTGACAGCAAGGGTGAACTGGTTGCGCCCGCCTCCTACACGACCGTCGTCTATCTTCCCTACCAGGATAAGCGTTGGGCGGAGATATTGGAGGAAATCGTGGGAGAACTCTCTGCGGATGAACGGGCGGCTTTCGAAGTGAGCAAGCAGCAAAGCGGTGTGGCCGCTGGGCAAGCCAATGCGGATGACATCTGGCGGGAGTTGGTCGATTTGGATCGCCGTGTCTTGGTGTTGCTAGGCGAGATCGGAGAGCTTCAGTGCGCGCGATTCGAGGCCGGCAACGTGCGAGAAATCTACCGTATCGAGATAGAAGAACCTCTCTCTCCGCTGAACGGGGATCGGGCGTCGCAGCCCCGCCGCGTCACGGTGATAGAAAAGCACTGGCGCTTGGATGGGAACACCGGGGGCGCGACGGAGCGTTCCTTCATTGTGCTCTCCGCCCCCACGGAGTTGGGCGTCATCGCGGGCGAGGGCAAGCCTGTCGTCGATGCCCAGGAGCCGCGCGAGCATATCCGCATCCTGCTGGAGATGCCCCGCACGGAGCAGCTTCAACTCCAGGAGGAGCCGCTATTCCTCTACTACCCCATCGAGACAGAGCAATCCGGGTTGCCGTTCATCATTCACGGGCCATTCCGCGTGAACTCCAGCCGCACCGCATTGGTGAAAAGCCAACGGGAGCATAACCGAGAGGTATTAGATGAAGCGGTCGATTTGCTGAAACGTCAACTTCCGGCCTTGATGAATGACTACCTAGAAATTCGCCGCTGGTTGCCCTGGATTCTCCTGCCCCTGATTGATCCAGAGGCCGATGGACATCGCGCCGCTCCTGATCTCCAGGTCGAGCTTTGCCGGCGGGTGATCGAGTTATTGCAAGAGACCGCCTCAATCCCGACGGCTACCAGCCGGGCGCGCCCCGATGAGGTCCATTTCTTCCCAGAGCGGCCGGATGCTTTATTGATGCTCGAAGAGCAGCCACAACGTTCCTCGGAAGCAGGCGACAGCCTTCATCTGATAGCACCCGAAAACCGCAAAACGTACCAACACCTCTATCGCGAGAACGGTGGCCGGTTTGCGAAAGCAGCGCGACGAATCGGCCTGGGAGAGGTAAGTCTGATGTCGTTTATTAACGCGCTGGTGTCTCACTTTGGCGCTTCGTCTCCGGAGTCCGCCATATCAGTTAAGATAGACCACGCCCACTCGTTCTTCCTGAATCT
>CAZCAI010000020.1:0-7845 GCA_964496595.1 uncultured Anaerolineales bacterium | reverse complement strand
AGTTAAGATAGACCACGCCCACTCGTTCTTCCTGAATCTCTGTGCATTATTGCAAAGAGCTGAGCAAGATACAGCCCATGAAGCGGCTGCTCTCCTTGGAAAACATCACATCCCGTTGCTTCCCGCTTTGGACGCGAATGGAAAAGATGACGAGTACATCAGGATGGTACAGGCCGAGTCTCGCCACAGAGGAGAATCGGCGCGGATGCAGAAAGCGAGCCGGGTTGTCTTTTGGCAACCTTCTGGCAAGGAAGCCCGCCTTGATATTCCAACCCCTCCCGCCACTGTGCCCGTCTATTTCATCGTACCTTCAGTTATCGAGTATGACCCCGCCACATTCGAATGGG
This sequence comes from uncultured Anaerolineales bacterium, assembly GCA_964496595.1. Lineage (GTDB taxonomy): Bacteria > Chloroflexota > Anaerolineae > B4-G1 > SLSP01 > JAAAOZ01. The sequence goes on along the minus strand of CAZCAI010000020.1, from coordinate 7,498 downwards.
CGCTATCCAAATTCGGCGATGAGTGGTTGGTTGCTCCCTTCAATGGTCGCCCTGATCTCTTTCGGCGCGTCGCGGAACGCGCCGGCGATCTCAAAGACGAGCATGTGTTACCCGTGTTAGGTTATTTAGCGGGCTTACTCCATGAGATTATCACAAAATCTCCCAGGGGAGCCGGGGATCTGCATCCTCGTCTCTACAGCGCCATTGACATCTCGACGTTGCATCAAGCGCTACAAATCTACCGCGCTTCTCCAGATCAACGCCGCACAGCGCGGGAGCAATTGCAACGGCTCCAGCAATGGAGTCACATCTTAGTGCCAGTGCAGGGCGAAACACAATGGGCGCGGGCATCCTCGGCAGTCTTCGGGCCTGGTTGGGAAAGTGTCCTGATCGAGTTTCTCGCTACTGTGGAGAGTGAGGAACGGAAAGAGGAACTGGCCTCTTACCAACGCTGGGCGGAGGCTATCAAACGTTTAGACGCCTTCCGAGAGTCGATAGGTCGTCAGCCTGATGATCCCCAGTATCCCGCGCTTGAGCCGCCAGATCATCCGCGTTGGAAGGCTGTGTTGAGAGACCTGGAGCAAGTGTCTAACGACAATCCAGATCGGACGCTCCAATTCAAGGCCTTGTTCGACCTTCTGCTGCTCTTCGGAGTGCGCGTGGGGCCGCGAGTCGAGTGGCGTTGGGCTAACAATAGTCAGGATGCGTTTGATCCTGAGCACCGCTCCATTGGTTTGACGATGAGTGAGAAAATCTTCCAAGGCGAAGAGATCCCAGAGGACGTGCTGCCGGCAGAGTTGGCCCAATCCAACTTGATGACGGCCTATCGCGAAACGATTACTCTGAAACCTCATCATACCGCCTTTTCAGGAGGACACGGTAAAGGCCATCGCGATCACCTGCGGCAACACGGTAATAATAAAGTTTCCCAACTTGCCGCCTGGATTTGGCTGCCCGATCTCGTGAGCAGTGATGTGGAATCGCTGCCGCTCGGCGGTCATCTGACATCCATTGACGCTTTCCGCAAACTCTTGTTACCGCTGTGGTCTGATCTATCCGCACAGGTACTCAAGACCGGTTGGTATAGCGAGGAATGGGGGCAACACGGACGAAGCTGGGAGAAAACTATCCCATCCCTGGCAGCCTTCCAACTCTCTCGACTCAAGCTCTGGAAATCCCGATCTGGCGATTACGTCGAGCACATCGATCAACGCCGCTTCCCGGCCTGTGTGATGGTGGCCTGGGAACGCGATGATGCACCATCGGGCAAAGACAACGCCCGCTTCTTTCCTCTTTTCGACGCCTCGGATGACACCCTTGCCGCCATCGCCCATGATCTGCACATCCCATCGCTCAACGAGATGACCTTGACCGGCGCGCTGCTGCGATTGCACTGGCTGCTTGAAGAAAGCCGCGATGAGGACAGCGATGCGCCTGACTTGCCGGCGCACTGTTGGCCTATCAAAGCGCCCGGCGGCGTCAATCGCAACGATTGGTTGGGCATTCAGTACCAATTGCTGGAAAGAATCGTCACGGCTGATCCCCAAAGCCTATGGGATCGACGCGCCATCGCGACCCACGGTCTGACGCTGCGTGCTGCGCAAGTCAGCGGGCAAACCGAGATAGCCGTGCCGGTGATCTCCGACGAAGGCGAAAAAGCCCATCTCGCCGCCGATGTGGTGTTCTTCAAAGAGCCTCCTCGGCGGTGGGACAAGCAAGAATACAAGGGGCGCTGGGAGATCCAAATCCGTAGTCAGTTGCGCAGTCCATTGCAAAAGTGGGCCAATTGGTTGGGAGCCGAGATACTTGAGAATGTGAAACCGCCGGCCTTCACAGGCGAAAGTGTCCCAACTTCGGACGCCAAAGAGGCCATCAACGCATTACAGCGACAAGTGCAAAAGCGTCTGGATCTCATTCTGGGCGTTCTCAAGGCCAATCAGGTCGAAAACCTTGAGAAGAAGGCTCAGCAACTGCTGACAGCGATGGACGATCTCCGAGCGGTCGATCCTACGGGAACGCGAAGCGACAGCCTATCCGGCTTGGATGAAGAAGATCGCCTCCTCGTCTTCTCCTACCCAGCTTATAAGCGCGAGCAAGACGCGCGAAGGCCTGGCGCTGTGGTGTTGGCCGAGGGACTCGCGCTCCTGTTGAAGCAGCCCACGGCGGTGGGCGATTTACAGCATGCTCTCACCGCGCCAAAGGATCAAGTGCTGCGGGCGCTGAACTTTCGCGGCGTGGACGTGAACGCCCTGCAGGGCGAAGTGACCTTGCTCGCCGAAAAGCACCTGGGCCGTCTATTGAAAGACGTGGAACAACTGCTTCGCGCGCTAAGCGCGGACCGAAACCAGGCAGAGCCGCCCCCGACTTGGCAGACGGAAAATCTGATTGCGGATGACCGTATGAAAGCCATCGGAGAGCTGAAAGCAGCCAAAGGAGAAATTGCGCAACAAGCGCTGGACGCCATCCGCGAGATCGCGCCGCGCTTACCAGAAACCTCACGCGCGGCGCTATTGCAGACAGCGCTTGATGAGCATCTTTCAGCAATGCGCAGGGCGAGATCATTCCTGGAAACGTTGCGAGAGGCTAACTGGGCTATGAATGAGCGTAAGGCATTCATCCGAGACTATGTTGAGAAGCCTCTCCCGCTCGAGCAAGAGGATAACGTCAAAAAAGCGCTGAACAACGCCATTCTCGTCGCCCTAATCGGCCAACTCCGCACCGGCGAATTGGACGGCGTCGAAGAGCCTCTGCACGCGATAGAGAATCAGGCGCGCAGCCTTCGCGATCTGATCACGGTCCAAGCAGCCGATAGCGGCGTCGATTTCATCCACCACCTGAAAGAAGCGCTCAAAATCTCGACGCCCTTCGAGCCGCCCGACTTATTGCTGATCGAATGGTGCGATGAGCACTGGGGGCAATTCACGCGAGCGTTACAGGGGGCAGGCGTCCACTCCTTGCCAGAAATTCACGAAGATGATCTTCGAGACGTACTGAGACATTGCCTGGATCAAGGATCGTTGGATCCACTCCGGGAAGGTCGCGATAGGACGGTGAGCGACAGACAAAGGCGCATCCGAACGCTGGAACATCGCCTGGATCAGCGCGAGATCTCCTTCGATTTGGATCCATCGGTCCTGACGGGGAACGCGGCTTCGAGAGGCGGCCATTTCAAAGCAGAGACAAATCGCCCCGGCGAGGGCGGCGGCGGCCTCAGCGCGGGCGTGACCGGCGATCAAGCCGTCCGCGGGCGCGTGGCCGAGTTGTTCGTCCTGCACGCTTGCTGGCAACGTTTCCTGGCTCACACCCCAGAGACGCGCGAGGCAATCTTGGACGCGATCATGTCGCGCCGCGAACACGGCTCCGGCGAGGGCGATGATCACGTCGCTTGGAGCACCAAAACTGCGTGGCGCGAACTGGAGAAACGGCTGGAGCGTCATCGAGAAGCGCTGATCTCGTGTTCGGGAGAGGAAGCTGAAACATCTCAGGATTTAGCGAGGATGTTCAGGAACTTGATCGAAGTCGTCAACGAACGCGGCCCAGGCTATGATGTCCTGGACCCCTTTGGCATCTGGGGCGCGCCGTCGGATAGCGCGCCCGATCCCCGGCGCGTGGAGGTCAAGGCCATCCTTCAAGACGCCGAAGAGCCGCGAGCCTATCGCATCGTGCTGACCACCAACGAGTTCCATCGCGCCCGACGCGACCCGGAGAGCTATGTGTTGCGTCTCATCTCCGTGCCGCGTCAGCCGGAGGAAAATCTTCAACAAGTACACTGGATCTGCGACATCCCCAATCCCGTTGATGAATTGTTGCTTGTCGAGCAAATCGGGCGGGGCATTCGCGGCGGCGCGTTGCCCTTGAATCTACACTTTGCGGAATAGGCTGTACCGCAGCACTGAGGTAGTTCCAGAAAAACTCCTCCAAACCAGACGCTTTTCCCTTGAAACGCCCTAACTCCGCGCGGCGATCTCCGCCAGCGATAGGGCCTGGCCCCGCGCCTCGATCTCCGCGCGCTGCGCGGGCGAGAGTCCGTGGGCCAGTTCGTCGAAGGCGGCGGCGGCGCTCTCCCGCGTCGATTGCAGGGTGGCGGGATGCGCGCGCACGAGCGCCAGCACCCCCAGCGCGCCGCGCCGATCTCCCGCCCGCGCATCGAGGCGCGCCAGCCAGAGCAGAATCTCCAGCACGATGGGGCGCGCCCCGATCTCCCGTGCGATCCGCAACGCTTCTTCTAGATATCGTCCCGCCGCTTCGAACTCGCCCCGGCCATAACACGCCTGCCCCAGATTGTTGAGCGTGTTCGCCAGGCCCGATTGCACCCCCATCTCGCGATAGAGCGCGATGCCCGCCTGGAACATCGCCTGGGCCGTGGCGTAATCGCCGGATTGCAGCGCGATGTACCCCACGTTGTTGTACGCAATCGCCGCGCCCCAACGATCCCCGATATCCTGATAGACCCGCAGGCCCGCGCGGGCGAAACGCTCCGCCTCCGTCACATCCCCCCGGTGGAAAGCGACTTGACAGAGGCCGTTATAGGCGTTGGCCAAGCCCACCTTATAATCCAGCCGCCGACTGATGGCCAACACCTCCTCGAAGGCCGCGTGCGCGCCAGCGTACCCGCCTGACGCGCACAAAATCAGCCCCAGGCCGTTCAGCGTGGAGGCTAAGCCGCGCGCATCCTGTAACTTTCGCCGCAGCGCCAGGCTCTCCTCGCAGAACTTACGCGCTTCCTCGTAGGCGCCCTCGCGGCGCGCGACCAGCGAGAGCATCATCAGCGCGGAGGCCCCCCCATGCACATCCTCGGCCGCGCGATAGAGCGCCAAACTCTCCTGGAAGCACCGGCGCGCCCGCGCGTAATCGCCGTGCATGTGCGCCACATATCCCAGCCCGTGCAGCGCCAACGCCCGCGCCCGATCCGCCGCCTCGGGCGTTGCTTCGGGCGTTGCTTCGGGCAGCAGGTGCAAACTCCGCTCGTACAACGCCTGCGCGCGATCAACCGCGCGATATTCGCAGGATTTCCCCTGCCAGGCGAGCAACTCCCCCAGCAGCCTGCGCCGCGCCGCATCCGAAACATCTATCGCCGCCCCATCCGCCGTCACCGCCGCGACCATCGCCGCGAAGTGCTGCTCCGCCTCCTCATACCAGCCCTTGATCGCCCAAAATTGATAGAGGCCCTCGGCCATGCGCGCCGCCATATCGCAAGCCGTCGTCGCGCGCGCTCCTTGCTCGATGGCCGCACACGCCCAGGCCCACGCCCGCCGGATATTGTCCACCTCCGGCGTCATCTCCGCCAACGCCTGCGATTGCTCCGCCCCCTTGAGGCGCGCCCCGCACCGCGCCACGAGATCCGCGTAAAGCATCGCGTGCCGCTCGGCCAGCTTGGCCGCCGTCTGGGGATGCTGGGCCAGCTTTTCAGCCGCGTACTGGCGCAGTAGGGGATGCAAGCGATAGCGACCGGGGTGCTCAGCGCGCGCGCCATCCTCATAGTGAAGCAACGACGCCTCAACCAAACGCTGCAACATGGCCCGCGACGCCCCGCTCACCTTCTGCCCGGCGGCGAGCGTGAATCCGCCGCGAAAGACGGCCAGCGCGCGAAAAGCCGCCTGTTCTGCGGGCGCGAGCAGCTCCCACGAGTGTTCGAAGGTCGCCCGGATGCTGCGATGGCGGTCGGGCGCATCGCGCAGGCGCGAGGCGAGCACATCCAACGCGCCGGCCAGGTCGGCGGCGATTTCCGCGATGGGCCGGGTGGCGCTCTGCGCGGCGGCCAACTCCAACGCCAACGGCATCCCCGCCACCAGATAACAGATGCGCGCCACAGCGGCCCGCACCGGCGCGCCCGCCGCATCCCCCCACCGGACGGGCCAGCGCGCCCCCGCCTGCGTCGCCCGCTGGAGGAAGAGTTGCATCGCCTCCGGCGCGTTCTCCAGATCCATCGCCGCGTCCGCCGCGAGATACGGCAGGCCATCCACCGGATAGACCCACTCATCCTGCAGATTGAGCCGCTCGCGTGAGGTGACCAGCAACACCACGTCGGGCGCTTCCCGCAGGATATTCGTCAGCAGCTCCGCGCCCGCCGCCACCTGCTCGAAGTTATCCAACACCAACAACATCATCCGGGATCGGAGGTGATTGAGGAGCTGCGTCTCGATCTCCGCCCGTCCGCCGCTGATGGTCAGCGCGTCTGCCAGCGCCGAGGGCAGCAGCGCGGGGGAGCGCACCGCCGCCAACGGCGCCAGCGCAATGCCGTGAGCGAACAGTCCCCGCTGCTGATGGGCCGCCTCCCAGGCCAGGCGGCTCTTGCCGATGCCGCCCGGCCCCACCAGCGTGATCAAGCGGCAGTCGGGATTGGCGAGCAGGTCGTGCAGCTCGGCCAGCTCGCGCTCGCGCCCGATCAAGGCGCGCGGGCCGAGGCGCGCGGGGAAAGCTGCGCCGCGCCGGGACGATGCCGCAAGCGCGAAGTGCTCCGGCTCGCGCGTGCGGACGGCCTCGAAGAGGGCCATGGTCTCGACGGTCGGCGCGACATCCAGCTCGGCGCGCAGGGCCGTCCGGCAGATGTGGTACTGTTTGAGCGCCGCGCTCCGCTGCGCATCGGCGGCCAACAGGCGCATCAATTGACGGTGGGCCTCCTCGCGCCACGGCTCCATCGTCACCTGCCGGCGGAGGCAAGCGCAGGCCGAGGCCAAATCGCCCCGCCGCTCATAATAACGGGCCAGGATGGTCAGCGCCTCGATGGTGTGCAGGTGATACCATTCCCGCTGGAGCACGACCCACTCCTCAAAAGCGGCGCTATCCCCCACCGAGAAGCCTCGGAGAAAATCGCCGCGATAGAGATCGAGCATCGCCTCCAGGCGCTGCAAGCACGCGCGGCAAGCGCCGATAGCGCGATGGCGATGGCGTTGGATCGCGGCCTGGTGCGCGGCGAACGCGGCGACATCGACCCAGGCGTCCGAGGCGGGATTGAAGCGCACGGTCTCGCGGGTGATGAGCAGGAACCCGCTCCCATCGGTGTCGGCATAGGCATCCGCATCATCCATGATGGCGCGCCGGACGCAGGAGAGCGCCTGGCGCAAACTGTGACGCGCCCTCGGCTGTGGATCATCGGGCCAGAGCAAGCTCGCCAGCGCATCCCGCCGGTGCACGCGATCCGATGCCACAGCGAGATAGACCAACAGCGCGCGGGCCTTATCCGTGGCAAAGCCAGTCGCCGGCGCGTCATCGCGCGCGACCTCAAACGTCCCAAAAAGTCGTATCTCCAGATGTGCCATACACCTCATCCATTGGGTCTCAACATCACAGGCGATTACAGTCTCTCATTATACTTGGGGAATTTCAAAATTTAAACCTCCCCCAAAATAGCTCACGGATTACACGAATTTCTTCATACCTTCTGGCGGGCCGGGCAGTAAACTACCCGGCTAAAAGCTCAAGTCGGCTGAAGGCCGACTCTATGGGAGGGCGAGGACTAAAGGCCTCTGGACAGGCCTACGGCCAACCTTCCTCCTGC
>CAZCAI010000019.1:40738-41380 GCA_964496595.1 uncultured Anaerolineales bacterium | reverse complement strand
CAACAAAACATCAAAGCAACAAATAAACAAATAAACAAATCAGCATCAAACAGACGATTGGTTCGTAGTCAGGCGCGCAATGAATGGTAATGAATGGAGTGCCGTTGCCCTATTCGCCCAGGTAGACGGTGGCTTGGCCTGTCTGGAGATCCATCGCCACTTGATAGGGCGCGAACGCGCTATCGACATCCATCAGCAGGCCGCGACGGGTCTCCTGGATGGTCAGCGTGACGGCGTCCTCCTGATCTCTTGGCCATCCCAGCGTCATCGAGTAGTTGTTGGCGCACCACACCTTGCCGAAGCCGCGCACCGGCATGATGTAGCCTTCGGGCGGTTCGATGGTCTCGCACGCGGGCGCGATCTCCGGCTCTGACTCCTCCCACGTATCCTGGTGGACGCTGATCCACGCCTGGAAAGCGCTGGTATCCCAGCCGTCGAGGGCGTAGATCTCTGCGGTGTCGGCGCGCCAGATCATAAAGCCGCGATGGTGCTGGTGCGGATTGGGATGGTTGACGTTGGCCCAGTACTGCTGCGATGCGCCCTGGACAGTGATCGGGTCGTCGACCGCGCAGGTGATCTCCATATTCAACTGCTCGACCTGCTCTAACACCGGCTGGAAGATCTCGGCGGGCGCGATGCATT
>CAZCAI010000019.1:0-40728 GCA_964496595.1 uncultured Anaerolineales bacterium | reverse complement strand
GGGGATGACGGGTCCGACGGTGCCGATGCGGGCCCTGCCGGGCGGGTTGGCGTGATGGGCGTCTCCGTCGGCGCGATGACGAGGATCTGGACATAGACCGTGTCCCCGAAGCGGGCGCCATCGGGCGCCTGGAGTTGCCACGTGCTGCGATACGTGCCGGGCGCCATCGGCGCGACGAAATCGACGCTGAGGTTGACGACATCGCCCGCGGCCGCCGCGGGCGCGAGCACGCTGGGCGGCGCGCCAAGCGCGTCGCCATCGATGAAGACCAGCAGTGTGCCCGGCTGCCAATCGCAGGCGCCGCTGTTTTTCATCTCCCATGTCTTGTGGAAGGGTTCGCCCGGTGTCATCGGCGCGCCGTCGGGAATCGTTACATCGGAGAGGAAATCGGCGTTGAGGCGGCAGCCCTCCTCGGTCTCGACGCCTTCCGGCGTGGGGGTGGGGGAGGCGGCGGCGTCGGGCGTCGGGGATAAGTGGGTTGGCGTCGCATTCGGCATGGTGGGCGTCGTCCCCTCGGCGGTCGGCGTGGACGTCGTGATCGCCGTCGGCGATGGCGTGAGATTGCACGCCATCAGGACAGCGCTGGAAAGCAGGATAATCATCCAGAAATATCGACTTGTTCTCGCTTCCATCGTAATGCCTCCATTCGCGGCTTGCTTCCTTAGCGTTATACCAGAAGGTGTACTTCATCTCAATTGACGAATGTGCTGTTTAAAATGTGATACGTAATACGTTTTACGCAATACGTTTTTTCGCGCGTGTTAACTCCAATTAAAGGCTCACCTCTATCAGATTCAATCTGTCTGGTCTATGTCATACTCTCGCATCAAAATCCAATCGAAGAGACGCGGGGGAAGGATCGGCTTGAGGTGCGCGGCTAATTTCTCGTCAAGGCCGCCGACTAAATAGCGCGCTTTGGGCGATGGATCGCGGATGATCTTGCCCACGACCTGGGCGACGTGGCTTGGATCGGCGCCGTTCAGCTCGTCCGCCTCGATGGCTGCGCGCACGCGCCGGTGGTGCGCCACGTAGGCCGATTCGCCTTCTCGCTCCGTGGCGCGCGTCGTCTGCCGGTTGGCGGGGAAGTCGGTGTGGATGTCGCCGGGTGCGACTAAGACGACGTGGATGTTTAGCCCCAGGCCCTTGATCTCCATGCGCAACGCCTCTGTCATCCCGTGGAGCGCGAACTTCGTCGCGCAGTACAGTCCCTGGTAGGGTAGGCCGATGATCCCGCCGATGGAGCCGATGTTGATGATCGTGCCGTGGCCCTGCGCGCGCATCGTGGGGAGCACAGCCTGGCAGACGCGGAGCGCGCCGAAGACGTTAGTCTCGAATATCGCGCGCGCCTCCTCTACCGATGTGTCCTCCACCGCGCCGCTGTAGCCGAATCCGGCGTTGTTGACCACCACATCGAGCCGGCCCTCGCGGGAGAGAATCTCCTGCACGCCCGCGTCTGCGTCGTCATCCTTACGCACATCCATCTGGAGCATCGTGTAGAGTGCGTTGGGCGGGCGCTGTCGGCGACTCGTGCCGTAGACACGATATCCTTGATGAGCTAAGTGTGTCGCGCAGGCCTTGCCGATGCCGGACGAGGCGCCGGTAATCAGAACGACGTTACGCTTTTGTGATGGGTTGGTCATACTTTCTAACTCCTCAAATCGGGTATAATATGTCTATGGGTCTTGGGGATTTTTGAGGGGCGACTGCCCTTGCGTAGCCCTGAGATTCGGGAAGATTTGCGCGTTTGTGGAGGCCGTAGATCTTTTTTGCGTTGTTACTGGGTTGCAGTCGGAGCCTGGGTATTATACCTGCCAGCTCTCTGTGATGTCTATATTATGCTATTCAGTGTAACCGTCAAGCTTGGTCTGACGATATAACTTGTTGGAACTATTTGGAATCAGGATGTCGATGGATATGGAGTGGGGAACAGAGGAGTAAAGAGCCGTGTTATATAAAGATAGTCTTGAGCCATGCGATGAACAAATGGGCCTTATCTCGGAGTGGGAGGCGATTATGCATCCCACGAAGTGGGATGAGTATATCGCTTATTGGATTTCTCAAATTGGCAGCCCGCCGGCGATGGGAGCCTTGACGTTAATTTTGATTGCGGTGATCTGGGCGCAGCCCAAGATTTGGGTATGGAGCGGCGTCTATCTTGCGTTGGGCGTCGTATTGCCTGTGCTCTACTTGGTGGCTCAGGTGCGGCGCGGCAACATCACAGACCTGGATGTTCACCTGAAAGAGCAACGGAGCAAGCCCTTTATCGTCATGATGCTGGGGCTGACATTGACGTGGATCGCGATGCGGGTGGGGCAGGCGCCCTTGATTATGTTGACCTTGGTCAGCGTCTCTTTGCTTCAAATGCTGCCCATCTTTTTGATCACCTATCGCTGGAAAATCAGCGTTCACGCGGCGACGGCGGCGGCTGTCTCCGTGATGTGGATGCACATCCTGGGCCGAGATGCGTTTCCTCTGTTGCTGGTCACGCCGGCGGTAGCGTGGTCGCGCATTAAGCTCCGCCGGCACACGCCGGCCCAAACGTTGGCCGGGATTCTGTTGGGTGGCAGTGTTGTGCTTCTCACGCTCTGGTTGGTTACCCGATGGTGAGGTCTTTTGCAAAATTTTAGTAATTTATTTGATTGACGTGAATTCTAAGTTCGTATAAAATGATTATAGGTATGCAGAAGCGACTTGAGGGGGATCACATTATGCAACGTGACGAAGATAGGATCAAGGAACTGGAAGTCGCGCTGGCGCGGGAACAGGAAGCGCGCGAGCAATTGGAGGCTACTTTGGCGGCGGAGGAAGAGGCGCGGCAGGAATTCGTCTCTTTGGTCACCCACGAGTTGCGGGTGCCGATGACCTCCATCAAGGGCTATACGGATCTGCTGCTCAAGGGCATCATGGGGCCGACCAATGAGGCGCAGACCAGCTTTTTGCACACCATTCGTTCCAACGTGGAGCGGATGTCCAAGATGGTCGCGGCGCTTGCGGACATCAACAAAATCGAAGGCGGGAAGCTGGCGCTGAACTTGGAGGATGTGCCGGTCGTCGAGGTGATGGATGAAACGGTAGCCGCGTTCCAAAAGAAGATCGATGAAAAGGGCCAAATTGTGATACAGGAGATCGTCGATAATGTATCTGTGTTGGCGGATCGTTCGCGTTTGCGACAAATCCTCGACGCAGTAGTGAGCAATGCGCATACCTACACCCCGGAGGGCGGTCATATCATCCTGAGCGTGGAGCCTGTCGCCAACAGCGCGTCGCTGGCGCGCATCACGGTGCAAGATGATGGTATTGGTATTCTAGAGGAGGAACAAGATCATATCTTCGAGAAGTTTTTCCGTGCATCAGATGAAGAGACCCGCGAGGCGCCCGGCAACGGATTGGATCTGCATCTGGCCAGGCTCCTGACGGAGCTGCACGATGGGCGTATCTGGTTTGAAAGTGAACGGGGCGTTGGCTCGAAGTTCTTCATCCAACTTCCTGCGGCGATTTAGTTTCCTTCAATGCGGTTTGATCTCTTTGAGAGGTCAACGCAGTATCGCATTTAAGCATCTTAAATCCTAAAAAATGTATCTGCGAATGAACGGCCCAACGTTATGCGTTGGGCCGTTGTAGCTGGATTTAACATGAATATTACGGAACTGTCACTGTAAAAACACTTATATATGTTATTCTGTTTTAGGAGCAAAACTGCATGTCATTTTCTGGGTCGTGACATAGCATATCAGCAATTAAAACAACAAGGCAGGCGGTGATGCTGGGTTTACCTCACGGAATTGTTAAGCTCGTTCCGTATACCTCTAAATGGAAAGAATACTACGAGATCGAAGCCGAGAAGTTAAGAGCGGCGTTGGGCGAATATATCGTAGATATTCGTCACATGGGCAGCACTGCTATTCCTGGTATTCGAGCGAAGCCCATCATTGATATTTTGATGGGGTTGGAAGATTTGAAGGATGTGGTATATTGCCGCGATCCGCTGTTGGCTTTGGATTATCGACCCTATGAAGGCGGCGTTGATCTCCCCAATTGGTACATGTTCACCAAAGTCCAGTATGGACGCAAGACGCACCACCTTCATATCGTCAAATGGAACAGCGACTTCTGGATCACTCGGATTCTCTTCCAAAAGTACCTCTGCCGCCATCCAGAGGTGGCCGCCGCCTATGAAGAGTTAAAGGTGCAACTCGCGATCAAATATGCGGATGATCGCGATTCCTACACGCAGGGTAAATCCGATTTTATCCAAGCCGTGATGGAGATGGCGATTCGCGCCGAGCGCCAGGCCAAAGAAAATGGCGACTCCTCTTTACCTATGAGAATCCCCTCCTGGCCTTCCTCCGTTTCCACGTAAGTCTCGCATCAAGCCCTGGCCGGTCAGTATTCACCCCGTAGGCAAATCGTTTTTCCCTTACTCCTTACTCCTTACTCCCTACTCCTGCTGTTTTTTTTATTGACACCCCCTTCAAACTCAGTACAATAGAGGAGAAGTCAGACAACTGTTTTGGCGTATGCCTCTTCCCGCGATCTGTTCTGTCTCGCCGAATTCGATGTTGATCTGGATGGCGGCCTGCGCCTTACCTCACACCCAAAGCGACACACAAAGGAGCGATCTATGAACGTGACTTTTACCTTGAATGGTAAACAACGAACCTTCACCTCTTCCCCGTCCGAAACCCTCTTTCGATTATTGCGCCGCAACGGCATTTTAAGCATCAAATTCGGCAGCGAGGACGGCAGCGATGGCTACAGCACCGTGCTGATGGACGGTAAGCTGTGCAATAGCGTCGTCACGTTGGCCGCGCAGGCGGAGGGGCGCGAAATCCTCACCGTGGAGGGTCTGAGCGGGCATCACCGGCCCGGATGGCGCGCAGGCACGGCCTGGCATCCCATCCAGAAGGCCTTTATCGAGAGCGGCGCGATTCAGAGCGGCTACGATACCCCCGCGCTGATCCTGGCTGCCAAAGCGCTGTTAGACCGGAACCCGAATCCCATCGAGGCCGAGGTGCGCGATGCCATCAGTGGCATCGTCTCGCGGGAGACGGGCTACGTCAAGCCGGTGATGGCCATTCTCCGCGCGGCGGCCTACCTGCGCGGCGAGGAGCCGGAGCCGCTGGAGGGCAGCCCCGGCGATGAGATGTTCCTGATGCCCGAGGGCCTGCTAGGGCCATCGGAGCCGCCGGAGCCATTAGAGAGCGGCGGCGGCGGATCACAGACGCGCGTCAAGACCCAGCCCAAGGTCTTTGTCACCGAGCAGGCCGAGCGCTTCGACGTGGTCGGCAAGCCGCTGCCCAAAGTCGATGCGCCTAAGTTGGCGCAGGGCAAGGCCGCGTTCGTCGCCGACTTCGAGCGGCCCGGCATGCTGTACGGGAAGATCCTCCACAGCCCGCACGCCCACGCGCGCATCAAGGACATCGATACGCGCAAGGCGGAGGCGCTGCCCGGCGTCCACGCCGTGCTGACCTACAAGAATGTCCCGCGCGTGGTTTATTCCACCGCCGGCCAATCCTACCCCATCCCCGGCCCGTTAGATTACGTCAGCTTCGGCGACAAAGTCCGCTATGTGGGCGACCGCGTCGCCGCCGTCGCCGCCGAGACGCCCGAAATCGCCGAGCAAGCCTTAGAGTTGATCAAGGTTGAGTACGAGGTGCTGGAGCCGGTGCTCACGCTCGACGAGGCGATGGCCGAGGGCGCGCCCGTCATCCACGATCAGGATGATTACGTCCCCTTCGGCGAGAGCGATCCCCGCCGGAACTTAGTCGCCAAGGTGCGCATCGATCTGGGCGATGTGGATGCGGCGTGCGAAGGCGCGGATCAGGTCTTCGAGACCCAGATCGACACCCAGAAGATGAAGCACATCCCGCTGGAGCCGTGGGTGACGCTCACCTACTGGGATGAGGATGATCGCCTGGTGATCGTGACCTCGACGCAGGTGCCCTATCACGTCCGCCGGATTTTAGCGCCGGTGCTGGGCCTCTCCGAGGGGCAGATTCGCGTGATCAAGCCCCGGATCGGGGCCGCGTTTGGCAACAAGCAGGAGATCTACGAGGACATCCCCGCCCACCTGACCATCGCGACGGGCCGCCCCGTCCGTCTGGAGCTGACGCGCGAGGAGCAATTCATCTACACGACGACGCGCCACCCGATGCGGGTCAAATTTCGCGTCGGCGTGAACGACGACGGCACGATGGTTGCGCAGGATATGTACGCCTGGAGCGACACCGGCGCGTACGGCGGTCACGGCCTCACCGTGTTGGGCAACACCGGCCACAAGACCCTGCCGCTCTACAACACGCCCAACCTCCGCTTCTGGGGCGATACCTACTACACCAATCGACCCCGGGCGGGCGCCTATCGCGGCTACGGCGTGACGCAGGGCGTCGTCGCTACCGAGACGCTTATCACGGAGATCGCTGCCAAGCTGGGGTGGGACCCGCTGGCGTTCCGACTCCAGAACATCATCGAGCCGCACACGGAAAATTTGATGAGCAAGGTGTGGAGCGAGGGCCGCGAGGCGCGTGGCGAGATGATCGAGACCAACGCGCTGCGCGAGGCGGCCATCCAGGGCGCGGCCGCCATCGGTTGGGACGATAAGTTCGGCAATCCCGAATGGCACACCGTCCCCGATCAACCGCACCTGCGACGCGGCATCGGCGTCTGTTTCCTGATGCAAGGCTCCGGCATCCCCAACCTGGATATGGCGGCGGCCAGCATCAAGATGAACGACGACGGCACCTTCAACGTCATGATGGGCGCCACCGATCTGGGTACCGGCTCCGACACCGTGCTGGGCCAGATCGCGGCGGAGGTCATCGGCTGTGAGTTGGACGACCTGATCATCCGCTCCTCCGATACCGACGTCACGCCCTTCGATAAGGGCGCCTATGCTTCGAGCACCACCTACATCAGCGGCGGCGCGATGGCCAAGGCCGCCGCGAAGGTCGCGCAGCAGATCCGCGAGGTCGCGTCTGAGATGGTGGGCGTCGATCCGGCGGCCTTCACGCTCAAGGAGGGCCGCGCCTGGCTGGACGACGGCAGCAGCATCGACTATCGCAAGATCGCGATGTACGCGCTGCATCAGCAGAACCAGCACCAGATTATGGGGCAGGCCTCGTTCATCAGCCCGGTCAGTCCGCCGCCGTTCGCGGCCCAATTCGCGGAGGTGACGGTCGATACGGAGACGGGCCAGGTTACCTGTGACCGCCTGCTCATCGCGCTGGACTCCGGCCAGATCATCAATCCGCTCACGGCCAGCGGCCAATCGGAGGGCGGGATGCTCCAGGCGTTGGGCTACGGCCTCACGGAGGAGCTGATCTATGACGAGGAGGGTCGCACGGTTAACCCGCGCTTCGACGACTACCGCGTCCTCCGCGCCGATGAGTCTCCGCCGATGGACACCATCTTCGTGGAGACCTTCGAACCCAGCCATCCCGTCGGCGCGAAATCCGTCTCGGAGATCGTGGTCAACGGCGCGGCGCCCGCCGTCCTCAACGCCATCTTCGATGCCACCGGCATTATGATGAAGGAAGTTCCCGTCACGCCAGAGCGGATGTGGCGGGCGCTCCGCGCGGCTGAAAACAGTTCGTAGTAGGCGTTTAAGCGCCGTAGACAATTATCATCACAGAGAAAGGAGGAAGTATATGGTCGAAAGAGCACGCGAGGTTATTAGTATGATGGGATACGAGAGCATTGATGAGATGCTGGAGGCTATTGGTCAGGGCGATTTGATCCTGATTAAGATGCCCGTCGAGGATCGCGAGGAGGTTGTGAACTGGTTAGCTGAACAAGTCGATCACGTGAGAGAGGAGAATGAGCATCTGGCCGATCTGTTGTTGGATGTGGCAGAGGGCGTGGAGCTGGCCTGGGAGCTGGAGCGCTATCCTCACGAAGCCGATATCTGCGATCTGGACTTACCCCACGGCTGGCCCAGCTATTGCGAGCGAGCAGTGCCTGAGATCAGGAGTGAGTAGAACATGACTGAAAAGGTACTTTCTGAAGCTGAACCCTTCTTCTATGAAGGTAGCGAGGAGGGCAGCGAGATCGGCGTGTTGGTCTCGCACGGGTTTACCGGCACGACTCAGAGTATGCGCTTTTTGGGCCAAACGTTGGCGGAGGAGGGCGGATTCACCGTCATTGGGCCGCGCCTCAAGGGCCACGGGACGACGCCGGAGGACATGGCGCAATCCACCGCCGAGGATTGGATTCGCAGCGTGGAGGGAGCGTTGTACGATCTCCAAAAATGCTGCGATAAGATCTTCATCACTGGGCTGTCGATGGGCGGAACGCTGACGCTCTACATCGCGGGAATGTACCCGGATTTGATCGCTGGCGCGATCCCCATTAACGGGGCGGTCTTCCTGCACAGTCCCGACTTCGCGCGGCTCTCCTTTATGAAGGACGCGCCGCCAATGGTTCCCGGCGTCGGCTCCGATATCAAGAAATCCGGCGTCACCGAGTTGGCCTATAAGCAGATGCCCGTGCGCGCCGTCCGCGAGCTGTACGCCCTGATGGGCACGACCCACGATCTGCTGGGCAGCATCGCGTGTCCCACGTTGGTCTTCCAATCCAAGGAGGATCACGTGGTCAACCCCCAGAACGCTCCCTTCATCATGGAGCATCTCACGGTGGAGGACAAGCGCCTGATCTGGCTGGAGAACTCCTATCACGTCGCCACGTTGGATAACGACAAGGAATTGATCGCGGAGGAGACCCTGAAGTTCATTCAAGCGCACGTGTAGCTTCTGATACGCAACGGATATGGTTCAATCCCTGGGGTTTTGCATCAGCCTCAGGGATTTTTTTGTCCCTTTCCTTTAGCTACTGATAGCTACTGCTCCAAGGAGAGCGCTAGATCTCCGCTTACTGATAAAAAACTCCCGACTTTCATCCTTTCTACATTGACGCTTCATCAAATCTTCACATACGGCTGGTATAGTAGAGACAGTTAAGAAACAGAGTTCATCTATTCAAACAAACAGGAGGTATGTGAGATGTTGACGAAGCGTGGTAAGCAAGTGCGTTGGATGTTGGGAGTGTTGGTTGTGGTGATGGTGGCGTTGGCGATGCCGCTGGCGACGCTGGCCGCTGGCGGCCCGCCGGATTCGCGAGGGGGCGGACGCAAGGGCTTTGGCCTGGGGGATGGCGTCGGATTGCCCGTCGCAGCGGGCGATCTCACGGCGGATCAGGAAGCCGCGTTGGTTGAGGCGCTGGAAGAGGAATATGGCGCGGTGGCCCTGTACGAATCGGTAATGGATGCGTTTGGGACAGAGCAACCGTTCGCATCGATTGCGCGTTCGGAGCAGACGCACGTCAACGCGCTGCTCAATATCTTCGAGCGCTATGGCGTGACGGCCCCGGCGGCCCCCGCCGCGACGGATCTGCCGAGCTTTGATACATTGGAAGCCGCCTGCGCGGCCGGCGTCGAGGCGGAGATCGCGGATGGCGCGCTCTACGATGAACTGATGCCCCTCTTCGATCAGTCCGATGTGCTGCGCGTCTTCGAGAATTTGCAGCGCGCCTCGCTGGAGAATCACCTGCCGGCCTTCGAGGCCTGCGAGGATGGCGTGATCTGCGAAGATTGTGATGGGCTGGGGTCGGGCGTTGGCGCTGGCGGATGGGGCGGCGCTACTGCGGATCGCCCAGCGCAGGGCGGACGTGGTCGGGGTGGAGCGGCCGGATCGGCAGGAACGGGCGCCGCGTACCGCGACGGCAGCTACTGCGGACGGTAAGAAACTCCAGAAGTATCTTATCGTAGCAACAGACAAACAAAAGGCCGGCCTCTTAACGAGGTCGGCCTTTTTGACGTGGGTGATACAAGATGAGGTCAACCCTCCACGGGCGTCATCTCGTTCCAATTTGTGCCGATCTCGATATCGACCTTGAGCGGTACTTTCAGAGAGAACGCGCCTTCCATCGCGGTGCGGAGGAGGGGGATGACGATCTCGCGCTCGTTCTCCGGCGCCTCCAGCACGATCTCGTCGTGCACCTGGAGGATCATCCGCGTGCGAAGATCGTTGGCGCGCAGTTCGTGATGGGTGCGAAGCATCGCCAACTTGATGATGTCCGCCGCCGTGCCCTGAATGGGCGTGTTGATCGCCATGCGCTGCGCGGCCTGGCGGAGCCGGTGGGAGGTGCGACTGCCGGGCGCCAGCTCCGGGAAGTAGCGTCGTCGATGGAGCAGCGTCTCGACGTAGCCATGCTCCTCCGCCTGCTGCTCGATCTGCTCCATGTAGCTCTGCACGCGCGGGAAGCGCTCGAAGTAGCGCTCGATAAAGGCCTCGGCCTCCTTGGTCTGGACGTCGATCTGACGAGCTAAGCCGTAGGCGCCCTGGCCGTAGATCAGCCCGAAGTTCACGGCCTTGGCGATGCGCCGCATCTCGTAGCTCACCTCGTCTTGGGGCACGCCATAGACCGCCGCCGCCGTGGTGGTGTGGATGTCCTCGCCGCGCCGGAACGCCTCGATTAGCCCTTCATCCTCGGAGACGTGCGCCATCACGCGTAACTCCACCTGCGAGTAGTCCGCGCCGATCAGCAGCCAGCCCTCCTCCGAGACGAAGGCGCTGCGCACGCGCCGGCCCTCCTCGGTGCGGATGGGGATGTTCTGCAAGTTGGGATTGCTCGACGAGAGGCGCCCCGTCACGGTCCCGGTCTGATTATAGGAGGTGTGGATTCGCCCCGTCTCCGGGTTGACCAGCTCCGCCAGCGCGTCGATGTAGGTCGATTTGAGCTTCGCCAGTTCGCGATAATCCAGAATCATCGCGACGAGGGGATGTTGCTTCTTCAGGCGCTCCAGCACCGAAGCGCGGGTGGTGTAGTAGCCGGATTTCGTCTTGGGCACGCCGCGCGTCGGCAGGCCCAGGCGGTCGAAGAGCACTTCGGAGAGCTGCTGCGTGGAGTTGATGTTGAATTGGGTCCCGGCCTGACGGTAAATTTCCTCTCGAATCTCCTTGAGCCGCCGACGCAACTCGCGCGAAAGCTTCTCCAATTGCGCGGTGTCGATCTTCACGCCGTTGAGTTCCATATCGACCAAGACCGGCGCCAGCGGCATCTCCAGATCGTGGAAGAGAGGGAGCAGTTGATGCTTCTCCAACTCCGGTCGCAGCTTCTCCGCCAATCGATGGGTGAGGTCGGCGTCGGCGGCGGCGTAGGGCAGCACCTGCGCCACCGGCGCCTGATCCATCGTTGTCTGGGATTTGCCCTTGCCGATGAGCTGGGTGATCTCGGTCATCTGTACGCCCAGGCGCTTCCAGGCCAAATCCTTGAGGCCCAGGTTGCGAGCATCGGGCGTGATGAGCCACGCGGCGATCATCGTGTCGTAGAGTTGGCCTTTTACAGGCAGATCGTGGCGCGCCAGCACTTCCAGGTCGTATTTGAGATTATGCCCGCGCTTGTGGATGGTGGCGTCGGTGAGGAGGGGGCCTAACTGCTCCTGAACGGTCGCTAAGGAGAGCGTCGGCGCGCCGGCGGGGGCCTGGATAGGCAGATACCACGCCTCCTCGGCCCGATCCGTGATCGCGATGCCGACCAGGTCGGCCTGGAGCGCGTCGGTGCTGGTGGTTTCGGTGTCGATGGTGATGACGGAGGCCTGGCGAAGCTGGGCGACCAACGCGGCGAGCGCATCCTCGTTATCGACAAGATGATAGGCCGCGTCCGAGGCGGCGGGCGCTTCGTCCAGATCCTCGCCGAAGAGGGAGAGTTGTTCTTCGGAAGAAGGGGTAGGTGATTCAACCCCGGTGGGAATGCCCAACGCGGGCAGGCGCTTCAGCAGCGAGCGGAATTCGAGCGTTTGCATCAAGCTCAGGACGGCCTCGTGATCGAAGCCTTGGCTGAGCCGGGCGGCCTCCAGATCAAGCTTGAGGGGCGCGTCGCATCGGATGCGCCCCAGGTTCCGGCTGAGGTAGGCGTCGTCGCGGCCCTTTTCTAGCGCGTTGTGATAGCGCGTCGAGAGTTCGTCCAGATGGGCGTAGATTTCGTCCAACGCGCCGTACGTCTTGAGCATCCTGGCGGCGCCTTTTTCGCCCACGCCGTAGACGCCGGGGATGTTGTCGGAGCGATCCCCGATCAGCGCCTTGTGGTCGATGAGCTGATCCGGGCGCAGGCCGTCGTACTTTTGGCGGACTTTCTCCGGGGTGTAGCGCTGGGTGTCCGCAAAGCGCCGCCCGGAGGTGAGCACGGTGATCTGATCTGTCACCAGTTGGAGCGCGTCGCGGTCGCCCGTGACGATCACGACGTCCAGCCCGGCCTCGGCGGCCTGGCGGGAGAGCGTGCCCAAGAGATCGTCGGCCTCGTAGTCGTCCAATTCGACGCGGGGCAGGCCAAAGGCCGCGACGACCTCGCGGATGCGCTGCATCTGCTGGCGCATCTCATCGGGCATCTTCTCGCGATGGGCCTTGTAGTCGGGGTAAAGCTCCACGCGGAACGACGGCCCCTTATCGAAGGTGACGATGGCGTAATCGGGTTGCTCTTCCTCCAACACCTTGAGCAGCATCGAAGTGAAGCCGTAGGTGGCGTTGGTCGGCTCCCCGCCGGCGGTTTTGATCGTATCGGGCAGCGCGTGATAGGCGCGGTAGGCGAGCGAATGTCCATCAATTAGAATCAATTTCTCTCGAGACATGCGTTCTCCTCCTCAAGTTAGTTGAAAGTTGCACGTTACGGGTTGAAAGTTTTCTCAGATCAATCGTCGAAGGTCAGAAAGTCATCGCCTAGACGTAAACATCCAGGCTCAGAGAACGATATGAGCCTGGGAGGCTTTGTTCTTTTAGCCCGTGGACTTTATTCACGGGCGGCGAAGGCGAAACTATCATCGATTTGAAAGCGGGATGCGCGTCGTAGGTTTGAGCGCGCATCCCGCTGGCGTGAGTTAATTTAGTGTTTGGCGATAATGAGGCCGGATGGGGTCTGTTTTTCCCCGCTGGCGGGTGGCTGTTGGGGTGGTTGTGGCGGTTGCGGGCCAGGGGCGCCTTCATGTGCATGAGCTTGCGCTTTGGCACGGATTTCGCTGAGCCGGTCGGCCTCCTCTTCCTGGCCTTCCCCTCGGCTGCGTTGCTCTAGCATCTCAAGGAACTGGAAGAATTGAGGGCTGAGAAGGCGGCGATTTTGTTCCAGGATTTGGGTGAGGTCTTCGTCGGATTCGGCGACCATCAGATGGCGCAGGAGCACCATCTCCGGCGGCATCTGGCCTTCCATCACCTTGTTGATGACCTCCGCGACCGCTTGCAATGCCTCAAAGGCCTCTTGATCGTTGTTGCGCCTGGCCTCGGCGAGGTTGAGTTGGAGGATGTAGAGGAAAGCGTCGTCCAGTTCGGAGAGGTGGCTCTGGGCCATCTTGAGCGGGTCTTCGGTTTGGGTCAGGCTCTTCAGAAGTTCAGCTCGCTCGTTGAGGGCCTGGCGGCTGGCTTCGGCCAGCGCTTCCCGCTGATCCAGGATTTTCCGGCGGAGTTGCTTGAGTTGCGCTTCCTCTTCGCCTTCGGCCTCTTGGATGCGCCTGGTGAATTTCTGGAAGAAAGCGTAGTCCATCAACTCCGCGCCCGATTGCACCAGCGTGCCGATGGTCTCGTCATCGGGCGCCTTCTTCAGGGCGTCGATGAGGGTCTCGTGACTGGGGTCCTCGAAAAAGCCCTCGATGGCTTCTGATCGCGCGGCCAAGCGGCGACCGGCCTCACTTTGGTTGACCAGGAAATCGTAGAGTTGCTGGATCTTCTCCATCTGCTCCTCGGCGGCCTGGCTCCGGGAGACCATCTGCACGATGTAATTGAGCATGCCGAAGAATTCCTCGTCTAACAGTTCCTCGTTCTCATCTAACAGCGCTTGCCAGGCCTCCTCGTCCTCGGCCTGGAGCAGCTTGTCGACGAGCTGGCGTTGCTGCTGGCTGCGCGCCATATCCTCTTCCGTGACGCCTTCCAGCTCCAAGACCCGCTTGATCATTGTCTCCAGCCCGAGGAAGGTCTCTGGCTGCAAGAGATAGCCCTTGCGCTCCTCCTGCGGCAGCGAATCCATTAGTTGCTGGGTGAGCTTGCCGGCGGCCTGCTGCCGTTGTACCTCATTTTTGCCGACCTCGGCGGGTAGATAGATTAGCGCCGCCTCTTTTTCGGGATCATGGTAGATAAAGGGTAAATTCAGCGCGCCGCCCATGCCACATGAGGGGCATACGGCCACGTTGACCGCGCCTTGCAGCATGCGATTCTTGGCCTGTGGATCGGCGCGAACATCTAAAACCTGCGTGACCGGCGTCCGAAATTGATTACCACATGCCGGGCAGGTCACAGTTGCGTAAAATTGGGATGCCATTACGTCGTCTCCTTCGTACTATACTTGTTAGGTTTATATATTTTCGTCTCAACAAGGTCGTGTTCGTCACCCTGGCGAAGGGTACGGAAATTCTCTCAAGTCTAGGATCTCTTAGCTCTTTAAAGATAATTTTGGATTAAGGGGCCTTTGCAACCTTCGCCAGGGTCGCGTTCGGTTAAGAATCCCGCAGCGGCAGGTCGATGATCTGCTTCTCTTCGCCCCAGAGGGTGATGCGTGTCTCGCGGGGCAGGGCGATGTAAAAGGTCGCGCCTTGCCCGGATGTGCTTCGGACCCAGATGCGCCCGCCGTGCGCGCGCACGATGGCGCGCGTGAGGTAGAGGCCCAGCCCGGCGCCGGAGACTGCGCGCGTCTCCGGCCCTTTCACGCGGTAGAAGTGCTCGAAGATGCGCTCTTGCTCCTCCAGCGGGATGCCGACGCCCTCATCGCTGACGGAGATTTTTACCTCTGCCGGGCTGGCCTCGCCCTGGATGATGATCTCCCCGCCGTGCGGTGAGTATTTGATGGCGTTCGAGACCAGGTTGTCCAACACCTGCTCGATCCGTTGCGGATCGCCCTCAATCGTTGGGAAGTTCGGCGGAAAATTCAGGCGTAATTCGTGCTCTGATGTTCGCGGTTGGTAGCGATTTACAACCTGCCGCGCGATGTCAGAGAGATCCACATCTTCCACTTGACGGAAGCTCAATCCCCCGGCTTGAAGTTGTGAGACATCTAGCAGATCATCCACCAGGCGCGCCAGGCGGTCGGCCTCCTCGATGATGGCTGAGGATAGCTCGCCCATCATCTCCGGCTGTTCCCACGCCTCCGGGCGGCTCATCGTCTCCGCGTAGCCCTTGATGATGGCGATCGGCGTCTTCAACTCGTGGGAGACCACGGAGATGAAGGTGTCTTTGAGTTGATTGGCCTCCTGGAAGTGCGTGATGTCGCGCACGATGCCGATGATGTTGAGCAGATGGCCGCTGCGCGTCGTCAGCGGCGCGTAGGTGATGCCTACCGAGATGGTGCTGCTGTTGCGGCGCAGCAAGTCGCCTTCGATGTACAGCGATTGCCCCTCGCGCCGGGGCCATCCCTGCGACACCGCTTGCTCCAACGTCAAATCCTGTAATCTCGAAGCCGATTTTGTCTCCGCCGAGCGACGTCGCGCCCAGGTGATGATCTCGTGATGCTTCTTGCCCGTCGCGGCCTTGGCGGGCCAGCCTGTCAACATCGTGAGCGCTTGATTAAAGCGTTCCAGCGTCAGATCCGGCCCCATCACCATGATGCCATCCGCGCTGGCGTCTAGCAGCGCGTCCAGGCGGCGCCGTTCCGTATCCACCGATTCATAGAGCCGCGCGTTGTTCACCGCGATGGCCGCGTAATCGGCAAAGCTGGCCAAAATCTGCCGGTCATCCGCCGAAAAGCTGTGGCTGTGGGAGCGAAAGATAAAGATCACGCCCAAGAACGTCTCATCCACAACCATCGGGAGCGAGACCACCTGCCGCAGCAGCAGCCCTGTCTCTTCGGCGATCTCCTGGAGCTTTTCGGAGATGTGGGGAATTTGGAACTCCTCCACGGAGGAGACATCGGGCACATCCTTGACCAGTGGTAGGAACGAATCGACCAGGACGGGGGGCAGACCGTAACTCGCCCAAAAAGAGAACTCGTGCTGCTCTTCCTGGTCGCGGAGCGCGATCAGGCCCAATTGGCCTTGGAGCATATCAACGGAAGCCTGGAGGATCATTCGCAGTACCGCGCGCAGCTTCAGGCGCGAGACGATGGCGCGCGTGATGCGCAGTAAATAATCTCGTTGTCGAATGCGAAAATCTAACAGATCCAATGACATAGGCGCCTTATGTGGTCATGGTGCAAGAAATGTAAATCCTTCGGCCAACTGAAGCGCGACGCGGCTGGCGTAGTGGGGAAAAATTCCCAATCCCAGCACCGTCCCCATCAACACAATGATCATAATGACGACGATAGTATCCTCTTGAAGAGCGGGGCGCGGTCGTGGCTGTGAGTGCGACGATGGCGGCGCCGTGTCCTGCGGATGAGTCGGGTCCGTGAGCAGGTTTTCAATGGCGCTGATCAAGCCCATCATCACGCCGGCGCTGCCCAGCAGAGCGATGAGGGCCTCGAGGAGGTTGCGATCCGCCAGGATGCGATAGAGTCCCCAGCGCGCGGTGAATCCCAGGGAGATGGGGAAGCCGGCCATCGCGATGCCGCCGACTAAGAAGGCCAGTGCACGCCATGGCGCTCGCCATGCGCCGCCTCTCACGGCTTGGGGCAGATCCTCGCCCCCGCCCAAATGGCGCAGGCCATCCAAGCCCACGGCCATCAAGCCCATGGCAAAGGGCCGGGCGAGCAGCATCATAATCATCAACGTCAGGCCGGCGACCTGTTGCGTGCCCAGCGCGACGAACATCGCGCCGTTATCTACCAGCGTCGCATAGCCGAGCAGGCGTCCCAATCGCCGCTGTGAGGCGGCCAGCAGGCCGCCGATGCCCATCATCAGCAGGCCGATGATGGTGAAAAGCGGCCCGAAGGCGGCCTGTTGGCTCAGCCAGGTGTAGGATTCTAAATAAGCTAACAACATAAACCAGACCGTCCCCAGGTTAACGGTGAAGAGGAAGGTCACGACGGGCGGCGATCCATCCATCGCCACGGTGGAGATCCACGATTGGAAGGGAATAGCGCCCAACAAAATCGCGAACGAAATTCCCAAAAGGGCGGTTGCAGATTGCAGCAGTCCCAGATCGTTGGGGAAGATGATGAATAACTCCAGCAATAAGTGCGTAATCATCAGGCCGGGGAGCGCCAAAGACATATACGAGATGTAGCGCAATCCGCCTTGCGTGTGGGTGCTGTAGCGCGTCGATGCGCTTTTTTGTTGATGGGGGGCTAATGTGTTCTCTTCTCCTGGCGAGTTGTCTGTGGGCGGCGATTTGGCTGGCGAGATACGGGCGGCGCGGCGCGGCTCGTGTAACGGAAAAATAGCCAGAATTGCCGCCATTTCCACCAGCAATGCCGCATAGACGACCTGTTTTACCATCAGGGCGCCGGCCAGCAGGGCCACCATCATCAGCCCAAAGGGGAAGAAGTTGGAGCGCGGGATCAAACGCCAGGCTAAGATGAATAATCCCGTTGCTGTGAAGAAGAGGAAGGCGAGCGGCAGACGGTCGACCGGCTCGACGACCATTTCCCGGCCTAAGATGTACATCGGGCGGCCGAGGATGATCTGGAACGAGCGGTAGACTACGGTATCGCCAAGCGGCGCGACCGTGACGATCACGCCGACGAGGGCGGCGGTCAAGATAACGAGCCACGACTTCAGCATAGCGAGCAGGCGGATGGGCGTCAGCAGCAGGGCGATGAAGGCGACGCCGAGCGGCAGGCCGATGATCAGGAGGGCGCCCGGAATGATCACTTCCGTCCTCCTGCATTGCTATCTTCCCACAGAGGAGAGGGTTCGAACACCTCGGCGACGGTCAGATAGGAGATAGCCAGGCCCACGAGCAGGGTGAGCATCACGAGCAGGCCGGTGACCAGCAGGCCGGGATCACGTGCGGAGTAGAAGATGTCCAGGGCCGTCAGCAGGTTGAGCACACCGACGCCCAGCACGCTTGCTTCTTGCTCCTCGGTGCCGATGAAGAGGACGGCCAGCGCGGCCAGGAAGTAGCACGCCAGAGCCAAATCGCCGGGGATGAAGGGGAGGGTATAGCGTTGCGCTCCCAGATAGGCGACCACGGTCATGGTGGCGAGTGAGAGGATGCGAAACGAGACGTGCGAGGACCAACGGAATCGAATTCCCTTGGCGAGGGCCGTCTGCTCGCGGATGCGGGCGCTGATGAGGAAGGCGCCCGCCACAAGCCAGCCAACCAGGATTTTGAGCAAGGCCATCTCCGGGCGCGATTCAAAGAGGCGCACGAAGATGATGCCTACGAAGAGATATTGACCGAGCAGGGCCAAAAAGCGCAGGCGCCACTCGGAGATCAGATAGATCGCTGCGCCGGTCAGGAAAATGCCCCAGGCAGCCGGCGTCGAAGCAAAGGCCGAGGCTTGATTTAACCACGCAATAAAGGGATTCATCGACTGACAATCACCAACAAGGTCAATAACAAGATCAATAATGACCACAATACGGCGCCGCTGCCCTCGACGACCTCAACCGTGACCCGCAGAATGGCTAAGAGATGATCCGCGCCGCGCCACATTGCCTGGTAAAGCCATTGCAAGTTGAGGATTTCTAAGAATGGCTCCCCATAGTACAGCCACTCGCGCGTGATGGCGCCCCATCGGAGCAGGAGCACCCCGCCAAGCAAGGCGCTCATCCCTAGCCCCAATCCCAACCACGAGATGCCCGCGCGGATGAGCGCGTCTTCATTGTGATGATAATTGTGTCTTATCTCGATGATCGGCATGGTCGGGCTGAGCATCACGGTGACAATCAACACGCTCAAAATCAGTCCCGTGCCCGCCAAAAAACTGGCCCGTTGCCACGGCTGGGGGAAAGCCAGATCGCCTAAAGCAGGACGTCGAATGCCGCGCAGAAAGCTGGCGAACATCAACGCGCTGCCAGCGATGGCGAGGCTCATTGCCGGCCAGGGTATCGTCGCTAACAAAGCGCGCTGGAACATCCCGGTCGGAGAGGGTGGGGCGCCGATCAGAAAGAGCAGCGCCGTCCATGCCGGCCACGACCAGATGATGGCCTGTGAATCCCGTCCGCGCATCAGCACCAGCAGCGTCCCGGCCGCGATCCACGTCGCGACGCCGTACAGTAGAGATGTGGGCGTCCCCAAGAGCGTCGCGCTGGTGATGACGGTGATCAATAGCGCGTGGCCGGCCCACAACATCGGGCGCTGCTTGCCGCGCGCGTTCCAGCCCATAATCCCGCACCAGAAGAGCGAGAGCACGCCCCACCACATTCCCCAGGCGGGCAGCCGGGGAAAATTGGGCAGGGCTAAGAATCGGTAGAGGAGCGCGATGCCGGGGAGCGGCCCGATGAGATGTACCATCCCCAACAGGCGCGAGCGTCCCAAGTGACGAGGGAAGAGAATATGGAAGGGGTAGTATCCCACCCGGATGAGCGCGGCGACCAGCAAGAGAACCTCGATAGGCTCCGAGGTCTGCATCAGCCACCAGAGAGCGCTGTCGCCATGTTGGCGGAGCAGTAACGCGCTGCCCCAGAGCAGCAGAGAGGAGACGCCGTGAAGCGCCAGGCTGAAGGTGATCTGCTCGCCCTCTGCGCCGGCCATCAACGCCGCGATGCTCCATATCAGGTCGAAGATGGCCCAGGCCGCCAGGGTTGTCATCAGCGTGCCGCCCATCAGCGATTGCCAGGTCACGAGCAACGCGATCACGACCAGCGTGCCGGTCAGCGGCAGGGCCGGACGGCGCTCCGCGACTTCGATCCACGCCGCGCCGGTGAAGACCGCGCCCAGCACGATGCCCAACCACCACACTGCCGGGGTCATATCCAACAGAATCTGCTCGCCCAAGACCGTCCCAGGCGACCACATCGAGACGACCCAACGGCCTGTCTGAGGTTGCAACGCCCAGAGGGCCATCATGGTAGTCAAGCTAATGGCCGTCAGTGGCTTGCGTAAAATCCGCAGTCGGGGTATAAGTTCGATGCCCAAAAGCATCAAACTGCCGGCCAATCCAGTATATAATAGGTAGGTGTAAGTATATGGCATCTAAACTCCAAATAGTGATTCTAACACATAAACAATCACTGACAAGAAATGCGTGGCGCATCGCCTGGGGAATGCTCTCGAAGCTTTGTTCAATCATTGCGCTTTCCATGCATTGCGGTAGAATAACATAGATGCAAGGAGAGGATGAACTATGGAATCGACGATTCTAAATCAACGTTATCGGCTGGTGGAATTGGTCGGCAGCGGCGGAATGGCGACCGTCTATCGCGGCGAGGATGTGCTGTTAGAGCGCGATGTGGCGGTCAAGTTTTTGCGCGAGCCATACTCCAGCGAGCCTGAATTCCGCGAGCGTTTTTTGCACGAGGCGCGCGCGGCCGCCCGCTTGGATCATCCCAACATCGTCCGCATCTATGATGTAGGCGAGGATGATCATCGCCCGTACATTGTGATGGAGATGGTGAAAGGCGAGGATCTCAAAGCTCTCATTCGGCGCGCAGGCCCGTTGCCCGTTTCTAAGGCGCTTGATCTGACAGAGCAGATTTGCGCCGGTGTGGGCCACGCGCATCGCGCCGGGCTGGTGCATTGTGATCTCAAGCCGCAGAACATCTTGGTCACGCCGGATGAGACCATCAAGGTGGCCGATTTTGGCATCGCGCGCGCGTTTCAGTATGATGTGGGCCAGGCGGAAATGGATGAAGATGAGGAAGAGCAGGTCATCTGGGGAAGTCCCCATTACATCTCGCCGGAGCAGGTCGCGGGTAAAACGCCGACGCCGGCCTCTGATGTGTACAGCATCGGCGTGATGTTGTACGAGATGTTGACCGGTGTGCCGCCCTTCCACGATCCAGATCCGACGGCGCTGGCAATGAAGCATCTGCAAGAGCAGCCGGCGCCGCTGACGGCATTGAATCCCCGCGTCCCGCCGGGCCTGGAATGGCTGACGCGGAAGGTACTGGCGAAGGAGCCGGCGCAGCGCTATCGCAACGCCGATCAATTCGGCATTTCGATTAGCGAGTATCGGCGGCAAGGGATCGAAGCGACGCGCCCCCAGCAATCCATCTCCCCAGAAGAAAATGCCACGCCTACCCCGCCGCCCGCGCCATCGCGCCCGCAGCCGGCGCCGCCCAAACGGGTGAGCGAGCCAGCAGCACAACCTGAGCCTCCGGTGCGGGACTCCGGCCCGGATTGGATGCTCTGGGCGTTGATGGGCGTCGCCGCAATCGCCGTTCTCGGCCTGATCCCGCTGTGGCTCTTTGTCTATCAAGCCTACACGCTGGATAACGGGCCTTTGCCACCGGCGATCTCCAACGGTGAGACGCCGACGCCTGTCGTCGAGGAGCAGATGGTCAGCGCGCCAAATCTGGTGGGCTTGGGATTGGCGGATGGTCGCCGCCTGGCCGAGAGCTTGGAGTTGGAACTCGAGGTGCTGGGCGAGCAGGAGAGCGCCGAGGCGCGACCGGGCGAGATATTGGAGCAGACGCCCAATTCTGGCAACCGCGTCCCCCTTGGTTCGACGATGAGCGTGATCGTCGCGCGTGGGCAAGCCCTCACGTTGCCGGATGTCGTGGGTTACGATTTGGATGTCGTGCAGGAGGGTTTGGAGTCCGAAGGGTTGCTTTTGAACATTGAAGAGGTCTGGAGTACGGAGCCGGCGGGCAAGATTTTATCACAGGAACCGCTCCCTGAATCGGAGATTCGATCGAGCAGCACGGTGACGCTCACCGTCAGCGGCGGCGTCAATCTCCCGCTTCCGTTAGGCGTCAATTTGGGCAACCGCGTGGTGCTGGAAGAGGCTCGTCTGCTCAAGTTCAATTATCAGGCCGGCGAAAATATCCCCGTGACCCTGCGCTGGCGATGCGTCCAACCGCTGGATCACACCTACAAGGTCTTCATCCATCTGTTGACCGAGGATATGAGCACTTTGATCACGCAGCGAGATGTCGAGCCGGTGAATGGTCTGCGGCCGACACAAACGTGGCAGCCAGGCGAGATTATCAACGATCCTCATCAACTCGCCATTCCAGAGGGAACGCCGCCGGGATCGTATCAAATCCGCGTGGGGATGTATGACGCGGCGGGGCGCTTACCCGTCGTGGAGGCTGGCGAGGCGAATGTGGTGGATAGCACGATCCTCGTCGCTGAAATTGTCATCAATCCGTAGCGGGTTTCTTAACCAGATTCTAATGAGCTTTTAATGGTTTTCTGGTATAATGACTACTCAAATATAGTTAACTACACGTAGTTATATATAATCAATGGGTAAGTTGGTCCTTCTGTTGGAGAGGGACAGCGCCGAGATAGTTCCAGAATTTAGCGTTTACTAATCCCAACGTGGACAACCCATCACGCAAAGGGTCCCTGTCCACCAAATTCTTGTTCATAATACATGATACACGCGTTTGACGGGTTAGGCCCTATCAATGGAATTTTCTCATAATGAGCATAGGCGACCTCGCTAAAGCCATAGAGGGGTCGAGGAGGTGTTGGGTGAAATCCAATAGTAACTTTGTCTATCTGATCGTTATCGCGGCGGTACTCTTTTTGGTCTACAGCTATATATCGGGCGGGAGTTCTGGCCCGACGGTTCCCCTTAATCAAATCGCGGAGCAGGCCAAGGGCGGGATGATCGAGAGCATTGGTGTGCAAGGGAACGAGATTCAGGTCACCTATAAATCGGGTGCGGAAGATGTCGAGGCGCCGATTGTGTTTTCTCGCAAAGGAAGCGAGACCTCGCTGGTCGAGCAACTCAAGGCGCTGGGCGTGACGGAAGAGACGCTGCGCGAGATCGAAATCACGTTCAACGAGCCGACGGATTGGAATACGATGGTGAATATCGGCGGCACATTGCTGGTCTTGGTTGTCGGCGGCGTGTTGTTCTATTTCTTCATCCGTCAATTCCAGGGAGCGAATAATCAAGCGCTTTCGTTCGGCAAGAGCCGCGCGCGGATGTTCTCCGGGGATCGACCGACGGTGACCTTCGAGGATGTCGCCGGCGTCAAGGAATCGAAAGAGGAGTTGAAGGAGGTCGTTGAATTCCTCAAGGAGCCTCAGAAGTTCATCAATTTGGGCGCTCGGATTCCCAAGGGCGTGCTGCTAGTCGGCGCGCCGGGCACGGGGAAGACGCTGTTGGCGAAGGCGGTCGCCGGCGAGGCCGGTGTACCCTTCTTCAGCATCTCCGGCTCCGAGTTTGTCGAGATGTTCGTCGGCGTTGGCGCCAGTCGGGTGCGTGATCTCTTCGATCAGGCCAAGCGCCACAGCCCGTGCATCATCTTCATCGATGAGATTGATGCCGTCGGGCGCCATCGCGGCGCCGGGCTGGGCGGATCGCACGATGAGCGCGAGCAGACGCTCAACCAGATCCTGGTGGAGATGGATGGTTTCGAGACGGACACGAATGTCATCATCATCGCGGCGACCAATCGCCCCGATATTCTGGACCCCGCGCTGCTTCGCCCCGGTCGTTTTGATCGGCGGGTGGTGTTGGATAAGCCGGACATTCAGGGGCGTGAGGCCATCTTCCGCATTCACACGCGCGGCAAGCCTATCGCCTCGGATGTTGATCTGGAGCGGTTAGCGCAGACCACGCCGGGCTTCGTCGGGGCGGATATTGAGAATGTGGTCAATGAGGCGGCCATCTTGGCCGCGCGCTATGGCAAGCGACGCATCGGGATGGCTGAGTTCCAGGAGGCCATCGAGCGGGTCATCGCCGGGCCGGAGCGGCGCAGTCGCGTGATCTCGGATGAGGAGCGCAAGATCTTCGCCTATCACGAGGCGGGGCACGCGGTCGTGGCTCACGTCCTGCCGAATTGTGATCCCGTCCGCAAAGTCTCCATTGTCTCGCGTGGGATGGCCGGCGGCTACACGCTGATCCTGCCGGAGGAGGATCGTTATATCCTTCAGCGCACCAAGATGGAAGATGATCTCTCGTATGGATTGGGCGGACGCGCCGCCGAGGAAATCACATTCAACGAGATCAGCACGGGGGCATCCAATGATCTGGAGCGCGTCAGTGAGACGGCGCGCAAGATGGTCACCCGCTACGGGATGAGCGATAAGCTTGGCCCGTTGGTCTATGGCCGCAAGGAAGAGTTGGTCTTCTTGGGTAGAGAAATCAACGAGCAGCGTGATTACAGCGAGGCCGTTGCGCAGACCATCGATTCGGAGATCAAGGCGATTATTATGCGGGCGTATGATCGCGCCAAGGACTTGCTCATCGAGCACCGTGACGACTTGGATCGCATTGCCGAGCAGTTGTTGGAGCGGGAGACGCTCTCCGCCGATGAGTTCGTCAAGGTGTTCAATGGTCAAACGTTGCCCCCGCTGAAGAAAGAGAAGCCGAGTGACGGCGACAGTTCACAGCCTAAGAAGGTGTTGAAGCCCTCACCGGCGACGGCATGAGGCGGCGGAATTGGCGTGCTGGCGTCGTTATCGGCAGTTATTGGTCCGTTTCGACCTTATAGGACTTTACCATTACGATATCGCTGCTGCTGATCTTCGGCGCATTGAAAGATACGTCCATATTCTCCAAGCCGGGCTTGGCGAGACAGTTTGGGATGAAGCCCTTCGAGTTGGCGGCTTCTATGGTACCAGCATTCTCGTTCATGAGATTGTCGAGATTCGTGCTTTGCAATATGCTGGTATTGATCCTTATCGTTACACTCAATATGAACTGGCCGGTATATTGGCAGATAATCTTTCGGCGCACGTAGTTGCTATTTATGAGGAACATCGGTATCTGCAAGGCGTATTACTTCGACAATATGGTTCTCGTTTTGAGGTAGCGACGTTGATCAAAGCGAATCGGGCCGATGAAAGGGATCTGACTTACTTTCTCGAGAGTGATATTGGACTCTTTTTGTTGGAAGAAGAACGTGTGGAAGAGGCCAAGGTATATCTGAGTCGATTGAAGCGAGAGGAAGTGTGATAATGGTCAGGATCAGAAAATTGCAAAGAAAAGGTGAGGACGGCCGGTGGCACAGTGATGCCTATGCAATTGAATTGCGAGATAAGGTAATTCTGCGTTATTCCCTGGCATGGGAATTCTTGGGTAGTCGCTACAATCAAATGATTCAAGAGAAAGACTTGCCGTTAGAGCAGTTGGATCAGATATTGACAGGCGACAGCCTGCGGTGGTTATCTGTTGAAAAACTTGAAATGGATTCAGAAGAAGCCTTGAATGTGTTAGATCGTGAGTGTCACGTTCCTCAGCCTGCGACTACTTTAAAATCTCGGCGCACACAATCTGAACCGGTCACGTTGGAGGCCCATGTTGTGGCTGGACGTCTGCAGATTAGTGCGCCGCCTATTAGCACGATTCGTGCTCAAGGTGATCGGATTTATCTGGAGGACGGTCGTCAGTTGCAGATTGCCTTGGCGAAAGAAGATGAGCACCCCGCTGAGCAGTTCGACGGCGTGTAAACTTGTATTTGCTAAATCGCCTGGGTGTGTTATAATCTACCGCTGTGGAGAGGTTGCATAGTCTGGCCTAATGCGCGCGCCTGGAGAGCGCGTGAGCCGCGAGGCTCCGTGGGTTCGAATCCCACCCTCTCCGCCACAACATAAGAAAAGCTCCCCAATCGGGGAGCTTTTTGTTTTGGGGCGCCTTGCGAAGGGGCCGGATAGTCCTCTCACCGGTTCAACTTGTCATAACAGACATCATACAATGCCGGAGCTTCGTCAACCTGGCTCTTCAGGAATTCGCCGGGTGCAATCGTGCCAAGCGCTATTGCGCCTCCCACCGGCAACCCAGGAGCGACGCAAAAAAGGTCTGTAATCCCCACAAACACGCAATTCTTGGCTGCTTTTAGGGCTACTGAGGAGATTGCCCGGCAAAATCCAAAAGACCCGTCAACCTTCGCAAGGGTCAGGGTAGGACGTCTGCGATAAAATCCAGTGTCAATTCCGCAGCCTTCTCCCATTCCTGATCCAACAGCAGACAGTGTGTGGACGCTTCCAACCAATGCAGGCGCTTATCCTCGGAGCTGACGCCCTCGTAGATCATCCGCGGCGCATCGACTGCGACGGCGGTGTCGAACCGCCCTTGCATGATGAGGATCGGCTGGGAGATCTTCGGCAGGCGCGCGCCCACCACGGATTGCAGCTTCAACATTTCGTTGAGCGCCCGTAGCGGGTTCACGGGATAGCCTTGCCAACGCGAGGATGCGGCGTTGGGCGGTTCGTTGTTATCTGGCTCCTTCATTGGGATGAAGGGATGGATCAAGGGGACAAGTTTCTTGCCGACGCGGTCGTATATTTTGAAAGCGGCGGCGTAGGACATCACGCCCGCGATTTCTGGATGGTGGGAGGCCAGGTAGAGGATCAGCAGGCCGCCCATCGATTCTCCGCCCACGAAGACGTGCTCGCATCGCTGTGCCAACTGCTGATAGGCCTCCTCAATTGCGGCGGCCCAATCCTGCCACCGGCAGCGATTCAACTCCTGCGGCGTGGTACCGTGGCCGGGCAGCAGCGGCCCGCTGACGGTGTAGCCCCGTTCGTGGAGTAGCTTGGCCAACGGGCGGACTTCCGCCGCTGTGGCCGTGTAGCCGTGTGAGAGCAGTACACCCACGGAGCCGCCCTCCCAGAAAAAACTATCGCCTTCCAAATGTGCGTTTTTGATAGGGTTTTTCATTGCCTTGGACCTTCCTCACTCTTTGTCGTGAGAAAAAATTTTCCGAGTTGGGAGACTTATTTTCTTGGAAACGGCTTATGCGCCAGCAAATACACACACTTCTTTTTCCAGCCTATCTGCCAGGCGTTCCTTCTCTATCTCCAAGTCATAGCTTGCCTGTAAGTTCATCCAAAATCGCTCTGACATACCAAAGTAACGTGATAATCTCAGTGCTGTATCCGGTGTAATTGCTCGCTTTCCATGTACAATCTCGTTAATCCGCCGCGCATCCACACTAATATCTTTTGCCAGGCGGTATTGGCTTAGGCCCATGGGCTTCAGGAACTCTTCTAACAAAATCTCTCCCGGATGGATGGGGTCTAACAATTCTTTTTTCATCATTGTGTTTTCCCTTTGCTACTCACGAGAGAAACCAGAAGAGAATTTCCGGCCCCCAGATGAGCGTTGTGGCGCAGCCGAGAATGAGAAACGGCCCATAGGGAATGGCCGTTCGCAGCCCGCCCCGTTGCGTGATGAGCACCAAAAATGCGCCTACGCCCCCGATCAAAAAGGCCAGGACGAGCGACTCGAAGATGAGGGGATAGCCGATCACGGCGCCGATGTAGGCCGCTAACGTGATGTCGCCTTCGCCCAGCGCCCCTTCGCCGAAGACGGCGACGCCCAAGGTGACGAGAATCCGCATCACCAGAAAGCCGACCAGCGCGCCCGCGACCCCGCGCCACCGCTGCCCGGCCGCCGAGGCCATAAAGGGCAGCGCCGGGCCGACCGCCAGGCTGATAACCAACATCGCGCCAAGGGCGGGCAGGCTGATCTTGTTGGGAATCAGCCGCGTCTCCATATCGGTGACTAAGATCATGGCCAAGGGGATTAGCGCCGCCATCGCGAGGATCACGCGCCAGCTCAACCCATAGCGCGCCA
The DNA here is from genome assembly GCA_964496595.1 of uncultured Anaerolineales bacterium. Taxonomy (GTDB): domain Bacteria; phylum Chloroflexota; class Anaerolineae; order B4-G1; family SLSP01; genus JAAAOZ01. Next base: position 13,239 of record CAZCAI010000019.1, on the reverse strand, counting down.
GGAGCAGGGCAAAACCCGCGGCCAGAAATAGCTCGGCGAGCAGGCGCGGGAGGCGCAGCCGTTGGTTGCAAGTTTGGCAGCGCCACTGGCGCGTAATAAGCGCCAGCAGCGCGCTCCATTGTAGGGGCGGATATGGGGTTGTGCAGTAGGGACAAACCGGGGCCGCGAGGCGGCGATGGGCCATCACTGCCTCCGCAAGATGGGCTGCGAGAGCGCCGATGACCACGCCAGGCACGACGAAGAGACCCAGGAGAAGTGGCTGGGGCATCGCGTTATCCGCCTCCGACGGGGGGGAAGATGCCGACTTCGTCGCCCTCTTTGAGACGGTACATCTCGGAGCGCGCGCGCCCGTTGACGTAGGTGATTTTGACCTCGCGCTCGCGGATGCCCACTTTTTCGATGAGATCGCCGATGCTGCTGGATTCCGGCAGCGTCACTTCGAAGCTCTCGCCCGCTGCGATGTCCGGCTGATAGCGTTGCAGTGTGGCGAACAGTTTGACTTTAACGTTCATAAGATATCTTTTACCTCCACATTTTTCACATCATAAGACGGATATTGGATGTAGGATGATTATAGCATGACTTCGCGCGCGGCCCACTGAGGACCGCGCGCGCTAAAGTCGAGCTATTCGCTAAAGTTGGTGATTACGGCTTACGTTGATTCTGGCTCCGATGTCGCCTTGCCGGTGGCCTGTTCCAGCAGGTTCTGGATGCGCCCGACCATCTGCGCGGGGTTGGGATGCAATCCCTCCAGCAACAGGAGATTCTCGAAGAGCTGCTCGATGGTCAGCGGGAGCAGCGGGTCGTCGGGGTGATGGACCTGCATCTGGGTGAGGTTGCGGATCAGCGGGTGGGCGCGGTTGATCTCCAGGATTTTCGCCGGGATCTCGTAATCCTGCTCGATGAGCCGCCGGACGCGCTGAAGGTCGCGGTCGGGCGTGTTCCCCGCCGAAACCAGGCGGCAGGGGCTGTCCTTGAGCACCTTGGATTCGCGCACCTGTGCCACGCGGTCGCCCAACACCGTGCGGAATTGTTGAATCAATTGGCCGATGGCCTCGTCGGAGATGGGCGGCGTCGTTTCCTCGCTTTCCTCCGGCGCTTCTTCTAGCTCCGGTAGCTCCAAATCTGGATCATCGACGTTTTTGAGCGGGGTGTCCTTGTAGGCGGGTAGGCTCTGCGCCATAAAGGCGTCCAGCGGATCGACTAAGTAGAGCACCTCCAGATCGCGCGCGCGGAAGGCGTCTAAGTGCGGGCTGTTGGCGGCCGCTGCGATGCCGTCGCCCAAGATGTAGTAAATCGCGTCTTGCTCTTCGGGCATCCGCTCGACGTAGGTCGCCAGCGAGATCAGTTCGCCGTCCGATTTGGTGGTCTGGAAGCGGAGCAATGGGAGCAGATCGTCGCGCCCGGCGAAGTCGGTGGCGACGCCCTCCTTGATGTAAGCGCCGAAGGCCTCCCAGAAGGTCTCGTATTTTTCCGGCGCTTCCTCGCCAAGCTGCGTCAGCGCCTTGATCAGCCGCGAGCGCAACGCGCGCTGAATGTGATGGATCGTGCGGCTGCTCTGCACCGACTCGCGGGCCACGTTGAGCGGCACATCGGCGGAATCGACGACGCCCTCGACAAAGCGCAGGTACTCCGGCAGCAGATCCTTGTTGTTCTCCTCGATCAGGATCTTGCGGGAGTAGAGCCGCAGCCCGTAATCTGTGCGCACCTGCAGCATGCCGCGCTCCCGATGACCGGGCACGTAGAGCACGCTCCGCACCTCAACCGGCGCATCGGCGACGACGTGCAGATGGAGCAGCGGCGCCTCGAAATCGAAGGTCAGTTGGCGGTAGAAATCAGTGTAGGCTTCCTCCTCAACCTCGCTGGGCGATCGGCGCCAGAGCGCGGTCTGCTCGTTGACGACCTCTTCTTTTGCCGCGCCTGCTTCTGTTTCCTCTTTGACGTAGATGGGGAACGAGACATAGTTGGAGTGGGTCTTGATGATCTGCTTGAGACGCCAGGGCGATGCGAATTCCTCGGCGTCCTCGGCGAGTTGGATTTCCACCGTCGTGCCGCGCGACTCTTTCTCCGCCGGCTGGATCGTGTAGCTGCTATCGCCGTGGGAGATCCACGTCCACGCCTGGGCTTCTGGGCGGTAGGAGCGCGAGGTGACGCGCACCTCATCCGCCACCATAAAGACGGCGTAGAAGCCCACGCCGAATTGCCCGATGATGTCCTCGGGGCGCTGGCCCTCCTCCAGATTTTCCAAGAAGGCCATCGCGCCGGAGTGGGCGATGGTGCCCAGCTCCTGGATCATCTCCTCGCGCGTCATCCCGATGCCGGTGTCGGTGATGGTGAGCGTGTTGGCCTCCTCGTCCGCCTCGATGTGGATCGCCAGCTCGGCGTCGGGCTCGAAGACCTCCCGGTCGGTGAGCATCACGAACTTCAGCCGGTGCAGGGCGTCGGAGGCGTTGGAGATTAACTCGCGCAGAAAGATGTCTTGATCCGTGTAGAGGGAGCGCGAGAGGATGTTGAGTAACTGTTGGACTTCCGCCTTGAACGTGAGTGATTCTTTTTGAACTGCTTCTGCCATGTAACTTCTCCTCCTTGTGTTGGGAATTAAGAATTGCAAAACATTACATTTTGTTCGTAGTAAGCCTCGAAGCGATAGCGGAGTGGCGTTCTTCATACGCGGCGTGCTTCCCTATAACTTTTACTATACCTGAGTTTTATTAGAATTGGATTAGATGGGGGCAAGAAGCAGAGTGGGTGCAATTTTATCGCGTGGGAATGATTCGTCTTGACAATATTATCGTTGTTGTTATGATATTTAGTTGGTACTGGCGTGGGAATGTGCGCGGGGTAGGAGCAACATTCACCCCGGTGTATTCCCCAAATAAGAAAACATCTTTAAGGAGGTTTGCCGATGATTGATGTTACCAACCTTTCTAAATCTTACGGCTCCATCGAAGCGTTGCGCGGGGTCACGTTCCAGATTGGGGAGGGCGAAATCGTCGGGCTGCTGGGGCCTAATGGCGCCGGTAAGACCACGTTTATCAAGATCCTCACCGACTATCTGCAACCTGATCGCGGCGCGGTGCGGGTCAACGGGCTGGATGTGTTGGAGCACACGCGCGAGGTCCAGGCGCAGCTTGGCTACTTGCCGGAGACGGCGCCGCTCTACCCGGAATTGACGGTCCAATCGTATCTCCAGATGATGGCCGATTTACGGCAGATCCCGGAAAGCGAGCAGCGCGCGTTGATCTCCAGGGCGGTCTACGATACCGGATTGGAGGCGCACCTGGCGCGCCCAATTGCCCATCTGAGCAAGGGCTTTCGTCAGCGTGTGGGACTGGCCCAAGCGATTTTGCATCGCCCCAAGCTGTTGATCTTGGACGAGCCGACCGTCGGGCTGGATCCGACGCAGATCGTCGAGATCCGCGGCCTGATCCGCCGGCTGGCTGAGCACAGCACCGTGCTCTTCTCCACGCACATTCTCTCCGAGGTGGAGGCGCTGTGCGACCGCGCGGTTATCCTCATCAACGGGGAAGTGCGCGCCGACGCTCGCCTTTCGGAGCTGGCCGCGACGTCCAACGCCGTGTTGGTGCTGGGCGAGGAGGTGCCCGGGGCCGATGCCGACCTGCACGGGCTGGATAACGTCAAGGGCGTCTCGACGTTCCTCAGCGAGGATGGCTACCCGGCCTATCGCGTGCTGGGCAACAGCGGGAGCGATGGCGCTGATCCTTGCCCCGCCGTCTTCGAGTTGGCCAAGGCGCAGAACTGGCCCGTCCGCGAGCTGCGACGGGATGTGCGCACGTTGGAAACGGTCTTCAATGAGTTGGCCGTCGCCGGCGCGGCGTAGCACGACGAATAGGGAAAACCGGACAGGATGCACAAGATTTACAGGATGAATAACTCAAGTCTTGTTAATCCTGTAAATCCTGTCGGTACTGAACATAGTATGACTGATTTGTTAGTTTGATGCGAGGTTGAGAATCTTATGAAACAAATACTGACGATAACGCGCAAAGAGCTAAAAGGATACTTCGGCTCGCCGATGGCCATTATCTTCATCGGCGCGTTTTTGGCTGTGACGCTCTTCTCGTTCTTCTGGATGGACGCTTTCTTCGCGCGGGGCATCGCCGATGTCCGCCCGCTCTTCCGCCGGATGCCCGTCCTGATGATCTTCTTGGTCGCGGCGCTGACGATGCGCCAATGGAGCGAGGAGCAGCGCGCGGGCACGTTGGAGATTCTGCTCACGCTGCCCGTCTCCACCACCCAATTGGTGATCGGCAAGTTCCTGGCGGTGGTGGCTCTGGTCGCCATCTCCTTGGCCCTGACCTTGGGCCTGCCGCTCACCGTCTCGGTGCTGGGCAACCTGGATTGGGGGCCGGTCTTCGGCGGCTATTTGGCCGCGATCTTGATGGCCGGCGCTTACACCGCGATTGGGCTGTTCGCCTCATCGCGCACGGATAACCAGATCGTCGCGCTGATTTCGACCGCGCTGCTGTGCGGCCTCTTCTTCCTGATCGGCTCCTCCGGCGTCACCGACTTCGCCGGCCGCGGCGTGGCGGAGGTCCTGCGGGCGATTGGCATCGGCAGCCGCTTCGAGAGCATCGAGCGCGGCGTGGTCGATCTTCGCGATCTGCTCTACTATCTCACGCTGACGGGCCTCTTCCTCACGCTCAACGTCCTCTCGCTCAAGGCCAAGGGCTGGAGCACGGGCGCGCAGACCTGGCCGCACCGACGCGGCGTCGCCGTGACCTCGGCGCTGTTGGCGCTCAACCTGGTCTTCGTCAACGTCTGGGCCTTCCCGCTGCGCGGCCTGCGCTTAGATCTGACGCAGAACAAGCGTTACACGCTCTCTAACACTACCCGCGAGCTGTTGCGCGAACTCCAGGAGCCGCTGCTGATTCGGGGCTACTTCAGCGAGGAGACGCATCCCTATCTGGCGCCGCTCGTGCCTCAGATTACGGATATGTTGGAGGAATATCGCGTGGCCTCCGGGGGGCGCGTCCGGCTCGAGGTCATCGATCCGGCGGAGCATCCCGAAAAAGAAGCGGAGGCCAATCAGGTCTACGGCATCCGTCCCAAACCGTTCCAGATCACGGATCGGCGCCAGTCCTCGGTGATCAACTCTTACTTCGATATTCTGATCCAATACGGCGATCAGAGCGAGGTCTTATCCTTCGACCAACTGATCGAAATCGAGCCGCGGCGCGATGGCGGGATGGACGTCCGCCTGCGTAATCTGGAGTACGATCTCACCAGCACGATCAAGAAAGCGGTCTATGGCTTCCAGAGTATGGATAACGTCCTGGCCTCCCTGCCGGCGCCTGTCGAGATGACGGCCTACATCACGCCGGAGACGCTGCCGGAGTGGATGGCAGAGGCGCCGCCCACGATCAAGGCGGTGGCAGAGGAGATCGCGGCGCAATCGGGCGGCAAATTCTCCTACCAGACCGTCGATCCGACCGCCTCGGACAGTCCGATCTCGCGGCAGGCGTTGTTCGACGAGTACAACATCCAGCCCATCCCCACGTCGCTCTTCGCCGACGAGAGTTACTATCTCTATATGGTGCTGGAGACTGAGGGGAAGGAGCCGCAGGTCATCTATCCCAGCGGGGAGTTGAGCGAGGCGGAGATTCGCACCTCGATTGAATCGACGCTCAAGCGCTGGTCGTCGGGCTTCCTCCAGGTGGTGGGCCTGTGGTCGCCGCCGGAGACGCCGACGCAGGATATGATGGGCCAGCAACAGCCGCCGTTCTCCACGTGGCAACTGGCCGCGCAATCGCTCCAGCAGGAGTATGAAGTGCAGCGCGTCGATCTCAGCTCCGGCGTGGTACCGTCGAGTATTGATGTGTTGGTCGTGATTGCGCCGCAGGCCTTCACGGAGAAAGAATACTACACCATCGATCAGTACCTGATGCGCGGCGGCTCCGTGGTGCTGGCCGGCGGCAGTTACAAGATCGCGCCGGATCAGATGAGCGGCTCGATTATGGGGCAGTATATCCCAGATGGCGTGGAGGATTTGACTGCTCATTATGGCATCACTGTGACCGATAAGATGGTCTTGGACCCGCAAAATGAGCCGTTCCCCATTCCCACGACCCGCGATGTGGGCGGCGTGCAGATCCAGGAGTTTTCCACCATCGATTATCCGTTTTTCGTTGATGTGCGGCCCAATCAGATGGCGGATGGTCATCCCATCGTCTCTAATTTGAATGCCGTGACGTTAAATTGGGCTTCGCCTTTGAAGATCGATGCGGCGCAGCACGAAAATCGCGAACTCACCGTGCTGCTGAAATCCACCGACGAGGCGTGGATGCAGGGGCTTTCTAACATCCAGCCGAACTTTGATATGTACCCGGAGTACGGCTTCGAGGTCGATGAGGAGACACAAGGCTCGTATCCTTTGGCCGTCGCGGTGCACGGATCCTTCGAGAGCTACTTTGCGGGCCGGCCCTCGCCCTTCGAGGCGGCGCCATCCGCCGAGATGGAGGAGGGGGCGCTGCCGCAGCAGCAGAATGTGCCCGGCGTCATCGAAAGATCGCCGGAGACCTCGCGCTTAGTTGTGATCGGCAGCGGCGAATTCTTAAATGACATCGTCTTTGAAATTTCCTCGACCCTCTCGCGCGACCGCTACTTGAACAGCCTGAAGCTGCTCCAGAACGCCGTCGCCTGGACGACCGAGGACTTGGATCTGCTTGAAATTCGCGCGCGCGGCACGACGACACGCGTGCTCGTGCCCCTGAGTGATGGGCAACAATCGTTCTGGGAGATCGTCAACTACGTGATCGCCCTGGTTGCCCTGATCGTGTTGGGCGTGGTCGGCGTGATGCGGCGACGCAATGCTGCGCCGATGGAGCTGGTTCCCAGGGATGAATTGGCCGTGTAGGTTTTATATGGCTCGGCTTGGATCGCCAGATCCAGGCATTCCAATAAAAATCGGGGATTTGACCGTCCCCTTTGAGCACTGCGAGGTAGATATATGAAACGAACGCAACAGATATTAGCTGCGATTTTGGTTGTGCAATTGATCATCACGGGCGTGGTTTTCTGGCCGAGGCCAGCTGCCACCGAGGAGGGCGAACTGCTCTTCCCTGATCTGGCGGCTGAGGATATTGTGGCGCTAAGCATCACCGATGACACTGGCGATGATATCCAACTCGAAAAATCGGGAGAGTCGTGGGTGTTGCCGGAGGCCGATGATTACCCGGCAATGCCGAGCGCCATCACGCCGGTGGTGGAGAACATCCTGGCCTTGGATACCGGCTCGCTCGTCGCGGAGACGGCGGCCAGCCACAAGTCGTTACAGGTCGCCGAGGACGACTTTATGCGCCGGATCATCTTCGAGACGGCGGCGGGGGAGACCCAGACGATCTATTTGGGTTCTGCGCCGCGCTTTTCCGCCACCCACGTCCGGCTGGCGGGCGAGGATGAGACTTATTTAACGACGGATCTCACGTCGTGGGATTTGGATCCCCGCGTCGCCAATTGGATCGACACGAGCTACGTCAGTGTGTCTCCGGCGGAGGTGGAGGAGATCACTGTGGAGAATGAGAGCGGCGCGTTCACCCTGATCAAGGACGAGGCGGGCGCCTGGACCCTGGCCGATGTGGCGGAGGATGAGCAGGTCAGCGAGAGCGACGTCTCGAATGTGGTCAACAAGGCTACGTCGATGGCGATGGTGCGCCCGTTGGGCGCGAGCGAGCCGTCGTCCTCCGGCTTGGACGCCCCGGCGGCCAGCGTCACCCTCCAGACCGCCGATGACGTGATGGTGATCAACCTCGCGCCGCAGGCTGAGGGCGAGACCGACGTCGTGGTGAAGGCCTCTAACTCCGACTACTACGTCCACGTCGCCTACGCCACCATCAAGCCGCTGGTCGAATTCGCCCGCGAGGACTTCTTAGCCGCCGAGGAGGAAACTCCGGCTGCTCCCTAGTCGTATCGTTCTATTTCCAGTTAAATTTGCTCCAAGGGGAACGTCAGTTCCCCGTTCCGACGTAGAGTCGCGGATCTGACGATCCGCTCTGAGCGGGGCTAACTGAGGATGGACTTCCGCCGCGTTGTACTAGTCGCATCGTTCTGTTTCTAGCACCACACCGCCCCGGCCTTGATTGCATCGCAAAGGCCGGGGCGGTTTTTGGTAGGTTCGGCGGGTCAGCAGTTCAGCAGTTTGACTCTTGCCTTACTTCACACCATTTTTCCCTGTTTCTAATTGTCCTAACTGAATCAGGGATTCCACATCCTCCACTTCTTGTGGGGCATAACGGCTGATGATCTGACGAACTTGCTTGAGCGTGGCTTCATCTGCCTGGCCGAGCATCCGTGCTAAGTCAGCGATATCCTGCATCCGTGAGGCTGCGAGCTTCAACAACACCAGATAGGGCAGCGCCAGGACAGGATAGCCGGCGGCATCATCATGAGGATGGGCGAGCGCCTGTTCCAGCCAGGGCATATCTCCCAGGATGATGTCCACCTCTACGCCTTTGGGGGAGCGATAGGTGGAGCCCGGAATAGAAAGATCGGCTGTCCAAATGTATCCGGCTGCTTCCAGGCGTTGACGGACTTTAGTGGCAGCCCGTGCTCGTATCAGGATGTCCAGGGTATATGTGGCGCGCTCCGGCATATAGGCGCGCGTCGCTACGCCGCCTATGATCGCCCAAGGTATATCTTCAAGTATGGGTCTTAAATCAGGCCAGTTTCGCATAGCGGTTCTCCTGGATAAAAATTCTTGCGCGCTGCCTGTGCCTGCCTGGATCCTGCGGCTGCAGAGCGCGATCATTGCCTGGCGGCGTTGGATCCGGGGGGGGATTGTGTCGGAATCTATCTCGAATGTCATCGCTCTATCACCGTCGCCGTTCTGTTCGAATCTCTTGGCGCTGGACTTCTGTTTTGAGTCGCGCGCGCTGGTCGACTGTCATCTCATTATAAGCTCTGCTTAGCAGGTCAAGGAGCACAGATCGCTCCTCATCTGCCAGAGCTTTAAATATTTGATCCTTATCCATCGTTATCTTCGACTTCGGTTTCAAAGGGTGGCGCTTCCTCTAGATCTGCCCTGATCTCATCGATCACGTGATCGCACAGCGATAATTCTTGTTGCTGCTCCTCTATCTCGCCTTCCGCATGACCGATGAGCATCTGGTAAACATCCAATTCGATCCGCCAATCTTCGCGCGCGGTCTCATCCTCCGCCTTGTCCAGGAGCCTCTGCATCACCTCGGCTTCGTAGCGCAATTTTTCCAACTCTGGCTCAAGTTCCTCGTGGATCTTGCCCCAGGCCCTGGCCGCGCGATTCTCCCATTGCCGCAAAACCTCCCGCTGCATCATCTCGCGGGCCTCCTCGGCGTTGCGGGGCACGGAGGCGAAATAGCGGCCTTCTTCCAATGCAAGCTCGGCGAAGCCCTCCAGCCGAGTGTGCGCGCGCGGCAGATAGGCCTCCAAGATGTCCACGGCCTCGTCGCTGCCATCGTGGGCCAGGATGAGTAACGATTCTTGCAACTCCCAGCGCCGGCTGTCCTCTCGCTCCAGCAGGATGCGGCGCGCGTCGGCGACGGTTTGCGGGCGCTCGCGTTCCTCGAAGGGCGGGCAGCATTGGCCATAGCCGGGACAAGATGTATCGCACGCAGCGGGGCGATACCAGAGACCGGCGTCTCGCTCGATCAGCCCGCCCCGGCTCATCTCGAGATTTGGCTCGAACTCCTCCACACCGAAGTAATCCTCGGTGATGACATCGCGATAGCCAGCGCAGCAGATGCCGCAGCCGGGACAGCGCGTGCCACAATCGGCGGTCTCGATTAAGCGATGATGCTCATCTTCTGTCACGATGGCGCCATCAACGAGGCGCGGGTCATACGGCGGTGTCCATGGTTCCCAGTTCATTGCTCCTCTCCTTTTCGCTTTGCTGTGATGATTTCTTCTACTCGTTTGGTCTTGAGGTGCAACGCACTTGGCCTCAAGTAACAGTTACGCCTGATGATAAGCCCAAAAATGCGTTGCACCTTGAATGATTCCACCTGTTCCACGGCTATTTTTCCAGCGAGGCCAGCAGCGCGACGGTGGCCTCCACGATGATGGCCTGTTGTTCCTCTTGTGAGATGGTCGCCGCGTTGTCGCGGGATTGCGGGCCGTACGCGCCGAATTGTGCGTGATTGCCGCCGGAGATCGGCGCCCAGACGGTCTCCGCCGGGAGGCGCGCCTCGGAGGCGGCGATCTCCTCCTCGGTGGCCAGGCCATCGCGCGTGCCGTAGATCGAGACGACGGCCAGGTCGGTCCGGGCGGAAAGATCGTTGCTCTCGGCGGGGTAGGAGGCCCACAACACCAGACCCGCCACCGCGTCGGGATGCTCGTCGGCGTAGCGGGCGGCCATCGCGCCGCCCAGCGAGTGCCCGCCGATGGCCCACGTCGTGATGTCGGGGTACGCGGCGATGAGGGCATCCGCGCGGTCGGCGCCCAAGACGGCCAGATTGAGCGGCATCGGCGGGATGACGACCTGGTAGCCCTCCTCGGCGATGGCCTGCGCCGCCGGCGCATAGGATCGCGGATTGACGCGCCCGCCGGGGTAGAGGATGAGGCCCACGTCGGCGCCATCCTCCGGCGCGAAGACGTACCAACCTTCCTCCGTCACCTCTGCCGCGCGGATCGTGGCCTCGGCGGCCGGCGCCGGCCCCAACGGCGTGCTCCCCCACACGACAAATCCGCCCGCGAGGAGCAGGAAGAGCAGGGGAATCAGCAGTAGCCAGCGTTTATGGTGTGTCATAGTTGTTTACCGCTTTGTGGAAATTATGAGGGAAATATTTTTGGTCAGCTACTTTATGCTATGCCCCGACGTTTCGCCTCTTCTAACATGGCCTCGGTGGCGGTGGCGCCCACGCGGGTGACGCCCAGCTCCCTGACGCTGAGCAGGGCGTCGAGCGTGCGGATGCCCCCGGCCGCTTTGATCTGGACGGAGGGCGATGTGTGTTGTCGCATCAGTTTGAGGTGATGATGCGTGGCGCCTTCGTAGGCATACATCCCATTCTCCTGCTTGACGAATCCGTAACCGCTTGAGGTCTTCACGAAGGCCACCTCGTGCTCGGAACAGATCTCACACAGGCGGATGATGTGCTGATCCTGGAGATAGTCGTTCTCGAAGATCACCTTCAAGATGGCCTGGTGGGCCGTGACGGCGTCGTTGACGGCCTTGATCTCTTCCGACACATAGGCCCAGTCACCGCCCAGCACCTTCCCGATGTTGACGACCATATCGATTTCGCTGCCGCCGGCCAAGGCCGCTGCTTCGGCCTCCTGGACTTTGATGGCGGTCGTGCTGTTCCCGTGCGGGAAGGCGATCACGGCGCACACCCCGACGTCGACGTCGGCCAGCAGGTCCTTCACCATGGGGATGCAGTAGGGCTTGATGCAGGCGGTGGCGACGTTGTACTTCTTGGCCAGCTCGCAGCCCTGGACGATCTCGGCATCCGTCATCGTGGGGTGGAGCAAGGAATGGTCGATCATCTTGGCGAGATCGCTGAGGCTGATGTTCTGGGTCATTAGGGACTCCTTTTTTGTGGCTAATGGCTTGGGTGTAACCCGCTGGCGCAGGTGGTTTCCAGGCGCCTGCGCCAGCGGGGGGTTTTCTATTTCTGCAACTTAGCGCGCCTGAAGTTTTTCTCAAATGCCGCTTAACACCACTTGGAACGTTTGACCCAGAGGTTGAAATTGAGAGGTTTCCTGTCGGCTTAATTGCAAACGAATTTGCTCAAATCGGCTAATAGCTTCTTTGGAATATAATCTCTCTCCGCAATGCAAGCATACTTCAGCCTTAACCGTGATGACAGCCGTATGTTTTCCGCCACGCACTAGTTTCTCCACTTCTTTAGTCGTCATTTCATTTCCACATACAGGGCAATACTCAAAGGGTAACATCTTTTGGCCTCCTGGTTTTCCACTCAATCCAGCGATTTGGATCCGGTCGATAGACTGTAATCAAAACTGCCCATTGGTTGGCTGGATTGTAAGCCCAAACACTATGGACCGGCTCTTTGCGGAAGGTTTCTCCATAGATTAAACAACTCGGATAGGGTTTATCTGTTGGGTAATCTTCGATTACCTCACCCTGGAACACGCTGATGAAAATCTCGTCAAATAAAAGCTTGTCCGCCTGTGCTTCCTCATCAGCGTGATCCGTAATTCTGATGCGGTTACACCGAATCGCTTCCACAATGTCTTCTATATTCACCCTTACCTCGCTATTGTTAGGATCCTTTCGCTCGCGCTGTATTTAGCGCGCTAACGACCCCGGGTTCAGCCGCCGCGCGGCTGCGTGGCAACCAACCTCGCCAAAAATCCAATTTCAAAGCGCGTTGCACCGCCGATTACACGCGCGCTGCGTGGGTAGAGGGCAGTCGCCTGCGCCAGCGGAGGATTTTATGATTCTGCGGGGACGTGAGGGAAGCTTTTAGCGGGTCAACCTCACCGGCGAAATTCTGACGGCCGATAGCGGCAATCGGTATGAGTACGGCAACGTGATTGTGCAAAGGCTACCTTACCATACCTTCACTTGCAAATCCGTAACTTTTGCAAAATGTTTGTCTCGACTCACTAATACCAAATCGTGTTGTTTGGCCAGGGCTGCGATCCAAACATCATTCTCGGGTATTGGATGCCCTTTCTTACGCAGCTCATCCTTCAAAGCTCCATAGTAACGCGCTGTCTGCGCATCACACCCTAACACGACATTGCGTGCTACAAACTCCGTTAGCCGTACGAGATTCTCATCGATATGGCTTGACTTGTATGCACCATAGTACAATTCCCCAACCGCCACGCTGGGGATGAAAACTTCTGCTGCCTCTCTTAACTGCTGAATCACCACTGTTTCTGACGCAAGCAATGCAATGATGATGTTGGTATCCAGCAAGTGTCTACCATTCATCGTTGTCGACCTGCTCACAATCGCGCTCAATGGCCTGTTGCATCTGCTCTAAGTCCTCTGCTTCGATCAGACCGGCGAACTGCACTAATTGCTTTCCAGGTGTGCCTCGATGTAGGGTAGCGCGCAAGTCTTGTAGGTATTCCAAGACTTGCCGTTGCATATCATCCGGCAATACCAACATTTGTTCAACCACCGTAGGAATAACTGACTCACTCATAGCCACCTCCTACTCTAGTTTATCACAAATCCCGCGTTTTTCCTTCGCGAATTTGCGCGAATTTGATAGGATCAGTACATGAAAAAAGTGCTCTCAGACGTGAATAGGAATCACTTGAGCGGAT
>CAZCAI010000018.1:15511-41614 GCA_964496595.1 uncultured Anaerolineales bacterium | reverse complement strand
GAATTGAGCGCCAATTTTATTCGTCATTCGCAATTCATCATTCTAAATTCATCATTCTAAATTCATCATTCATAAAATTCGTCATTCGCAATTCCTTATCCAGCAACCAGACACAAGGAGACAGATATGAAAGCTAACCAGATCCTCATCGTAGACGACGAACCCCGCGTCGTGCAGACGTTCGCCAGAAACCTAAAGGTCGCGGGCTACAAGGTTAAATCCGCGCTCGATGGCGCCGAAGCCATCGAAATTTACGAAGAAGAACACCCCGACATCACCCTGGCGGATGTGCGGATGCCGAAAGTCGATGGGTTTGGCGTCCTCAAGAAGATTCGCGAGGACGACCCCCACGCGGAGGTCATCTTGGTCACCGGCCACGGCGACTTGGATATGGCCATCGAGGCCCTGCGCGCCGGCGCTTCCGATTTCATCCCCAAGCCGGTGAAGCCGGAGACGCTGGAGACGGCGTTGACCCGCGCCGAGGCCCGCATCCAACTGCGACGCGAGTTAGCGGCGGCGCAGGAGGCCCTGCGCGCCAGCGAGGAGCACTATCGCGCCATCACCGACTCCGCCTTTGTCGGCGTGGTCATCATCGCGCCCGACGACAAGGTGATGTTCGTCAATCAAGCCTTCGCCGATATGGTCGGCTATGCACCGGAGGCGCTGATGGGGCCGGAGAAGCAGACAACGGCCAGCGGCATGGATTGGGCGGCGTTGACCACCGCTGAAGCGCTGAGCCAATATCAAACGCACGCGGAGCACGTCCAGGCGGGCCAACGGGTGCAGTACGAAACCATCCTGCGCCCCCAGACCGGCCACGATCTCAACGTGCTCCTCTCGGCGGCGCCGCTGCGCGAGAAAGACGGCGCATACAAGGGGATGTTGGCCGTCATCACCGACATCACGGAGCGCAAACGGGCGATGATGGCCCTGGAGGCCGAGCGCGCCCGCTTCAAGTGGATCGTCGAGCAATCGCACGACGGGTACGTAATGTTGGATGCGGCCGGGAACGTGCGCTACGCCAATCCCCAAGCCTGCCTCTACCTGGGACGCCACCCCGATGAACACGATTGCGAGGCCACTGCCAAGAATTTCCTCACAGTGGCGCGCCGCCAATATCAACTGGCGCCGGCGGATATGTGGGAGAACTGGCCCCGGCCGCTGCCGGAGGATGCAGCTTCGCCGCGCTATCTCGTGCGCAGCGAGACGCCCAGCTCCGATGTGTTCTGGCTCCAGGTCGACACCACCGAGTCGGAGATCACAGAAGATCCCGCCGGCGAGACCTACCTGGTGCGCCTGCGCGACGTCACTTCCGAAATCGTCACCCGCAACCACATGTGGACCTTTGAATCGCTGATCAACTACAAGCTCCGCACACCGCTGGGGCAGTTAACGGGATTCCTGGAACTGTTGGAGACCGATCTCCCGGAACTGACGCAAGAAGAGATCTTATCCGATATCTCAGAAGCCCGCCACAGCGCGATGCGCCTCCAAGACAAGATTATGGACATTCTGCAATATTTGGATACCATGACGCGCGCGCGCCATGAGATGCAGCAAGAGGGCGCCTGTGCGCTGCTCCACGTCGCCAAGATCGTCGAGCAAATCGCGCAGGAGTTGGAATTGGAGACGGTGAAGCTGACCTATGAGGATCTGGATAGAGAAGAGGCCATCCTGCCGCTCACCTGCCGGGCCGCCGAGTTGATCCTGCGGGAATTATGTGAGAACGCGAAGAAATTCCATCCCGACCAAGCCCCCACGCTAGAGATTCGCTTCGCAGCGGCGCCGAAGGGGATTCGCGTCCAGGTCATTGACGACGGCATCCATCTCCAGCCCGATCAACTGAGCGATATCTGGCGCCCCTACTATCAAGCGGAGCCGCGCTTCACCGGCGAGGTGCCGGGTATGGGGCTGGGACTGGCCGTGGTCTCCTCGCTCGTCTGGGGCCTGGGCGGCGTCCGCGCGGCCTACAACCGCGAGGATCGGCCGGGCCTCGTCATCGATTTAATGTTGCCGGTTGAGGATTAGGTTGCAAGTTGCAAGTTACGGTCACACCAGACGGAGGGAGCGAGATGTATACCCAAATCAAAGCAGCTATACGGGAACAGATAAAGGAACTGGCTCCGGAGATCACGGCCCAACACTACGCCGCCCATCCCCAGTTGCATCAACGGCATGGGAAAGAGGGACGCGCGAAGTGTCGCCAGGATGTCGGCCATCACCTGACCTACCTCTCCGAGGCGATTGGACTGGAGCAGCCGGAGCTGTTCGCTCAGTATATCGCCTGGGTCAAGGTCGTGCTGGAAAAGCGGGGGATGCCCGCACAAATCCTGGCCGACAATCTGCATTACCTGCGCGACGCGCTGCTGACCGCGCTCCCCGAGGAGATGCACGAGGTCATCACCACCTACATCGAGGCCGGTCTCGACGCCCTGGCGATGGCGAACGAGGAACACTCATATCTCAAACCAGAAGCGCCGCACCATACATTGGCGCGAGATTATCTCCGCGCCCTGCTAAGCGGAGAACGTCACACCGCCAGCCAGATAATCCTCAACGCCGTCCACAACGGAACGCCGGTTAAAGAGATCTACCTCCACGTCTTCCAACCCGTGCAATACGAAATCGGGCGCCTATGGCAGATCAACGAGATCAGCGTTGCGGAGGAGCATTACGCCACCGCCGTCACCCAACTGATTATGTCGCAGCTCTACCCGGAGATCTTCGCCGCCGAGCGCAACGGCCACACGCTGGTCGCGACCTGCGTGGGCGGCGAACTGCACGAGATCGGCGTGCGGATGGTGGCCGACTTCTTCGAGATGGCCGGCTGGGACACCTTCTACTTAGGCGCCAACACGCCCTCCGAGAGCATCATCCACGCTTTGCAGCAGCGTCACGCCCACGTGTTGGCCATTTCGGTGACGCTGGCCTCCCACATCGACCAGATGACCCAACTCATCCAAACCATACGGCGTTCCGACGTGGGGGACATCAAGATCTTAGTGGGCGGCTATCCCTTTAACCAAGCGCCTCAACTCTGGCAGAAGATCGGCGCCGATGGCTATGGCGCGAACGCCGACGAAGCTATCGCTGTGTCAGAGCGCCTCATCGGGAATGGGAAATAAACAATGTCCACTCATACACACCGCGCGCAAGGCGTAGCCCTGCTATGTGATACGAACGGCGAGATTCATCGCATTCTGCGGGACGATCTCGACCTGGCCGAGCATATCGAAGCGGGCCAACCCTTCACCGAACTCTTCCCCCCCTGGCAACGCGAGCGCGCACAACAATTCGTCGCTGAGATCCAATCCGAAAAGGCCGCGATAGATCGCAAATTCGCCTTCCGGCTCGGGGAGCGGACGGCGCATCTCTACGTGGCCGGCGGCGCGGTCAATAATACCATCCTCATCGTGGGCGCCATGTCCCGCGCCGAGGTTGCCAGTCAATTCTACGAAGAGCTGATGTTGGTCAATAACGAGCAGATGAACGCGCTGCGCACTGCGCTCAAAGAACAGGCGATGCTCACGCACAAACAGAGAGAGCGCGAGAAACAAAATGAGCGCCTGTACGAGGAGTTGACGCGCCTGAACAACGAGTTGGTCACCGTGCAGCGGGAACTGGCGAAGAGGAACGCTGAGGTCACCCAGGAACGCGAGCGCTATCGGCTGGTCTCCGAGATCATCTCCGATTACGCCTACGCCTTTCGCGTGAATCGCGATGGTAAGTTACAGCGCGAGTGGGTCACCCAAGCCTTCGAGCGGATCACGGGCTACAATCCAAATAGCGAAGCCGCGCTCAGTTGGACGCATCTCGTCCATCCCGATGATATACATATCGCGGAACAGCATGTCGAGCGGTTGCTCAGCGGTGAGAGCGCCGTGAGCGAATTCCGCATCCTCACCAAAGAGGGTGATGTACATTGGATTCGCGATTATGGACGCCCCCTCTGCGACAGCTCCAGCGACGCCAAGAAGGGCGAGCGGGTTATGCGCATCTACGGCGCGGCCCAGGACATCACCCGCCAAAAAGAGATGGCCGCCGAGTTGCAGCGCTACACCGAAAATCTAGAGCAGTTGGTCGCCGAAAAGGTCAAGGCGCTGGAACAGGAGCGCAGCAAGGTGATCCAGGCCAGCAAGTTGGCCGCCATCGGCGAGATGGCCACGGGCGTCGCCCACGAGTTGAACCAACCGCTCACGGCCATCTCCTTCGAGGCCGATTACATCCGACAAATCGGGCAACGCGAGGGCGGGCACCTGAATGGCACGGCGCTATGGGAGGAGTTGACGCAGGTGGGCGAGAACCTCATCGGCGACGTCGACCGCTGCCGGCGCATCATCGATCACCTCCGCGCCTTTGGCCGCGTCACGGACAAGAAAACCGAACCGACTGATCTCAACGAGCCGATTCGCAACAGCTTCCTGCTCATCGGCGAGCGGCTCAAACAGCACAACGTGATCGTCGAGCGCAATCTGGCGGCTGATCTGCCGCCTATTCTGGCCGATCCCCACCGCCTGGAGCAAGTGTTCCTCAACCTCATCAGCAACGGGGAATATGCCACCGCAGAGATGCAGAAACGCATCGAAGCGGGCGAAGCGACGCGCCCTGCCTACGAGAAACGACTGGAGATCCGCACCGAGGCAAACGAGGCGTTCGTCATCGCCACCGTGCGCGATAACGGCGCGGGCATCCCGACAAAGGTGCAAGAACACATCTTCGAGCCGTTCTTTACCACCAAACCGGTGGGCGAGGGTACCGGGCTAGGCCTCTCCATCAGTTACGGCATCGTGCGCGATTTTGACGGCGACATCACATTTCAAAGTGAGCCTTATAAAGGCACCACCTTTTCCATTCGCTTCCCCATTGCCGACCCCGATCCAGAGGAGATGGAAATATACCGGCAGAAGAACCATGACGATTTGTAACCGTTTAGTCTTATGAGATACAACGCACTTTTGGACTTATCGTCAAGCACAGACTGCAATTTAGAATTGCGAATTGCGAATAATGCTATTAAGTAAAGATTCTAAATTCGCAATTCGCAATTCACCGATTTAGATTATATCATTTTTGGAAGGAGAACCATTATGCCCGAGAAAATCCTGGTGGTAGATGATGACCCCCGAATACTGAGCACGTTCACACGTCATCTCAAACTGGAAGGGCATACGATTTTCACCGCTACGGGTGGCCCGGAAGCCCTGGACATCTATCACGAAAAGCATCCAGATATTGTCTTCACCGATGTCCGTATCCCGCCGCCCAATGGGATTGAAGTGCTGAGATCTATTCGGAAGGACGCCTCCAACACCGAGGTCATCCTCATCACCGGCCACGGCGATATGGAGTTGGCTATTATGGCGCTACGCGAGGGCGCCTCTGATTTCATCCCCAAGCCCATCGCCCCCGAGGCCCTATCCAACGCCCTACGCCATGCCTGTGAACGTCTATATCTCAAGCGTGAGCTGCGCGAAGCACAAGACAAGTTGTCCGCCTACACCAATGACCTGGAAGCAAGGGTGGAAGAGCGCACCCGCGAACTGCGATCCGCTAACGAAAAACTTCGGGAGTTAGATCGCGTCAAGACGCGCTTCATCGCGGATATCTCCCATGAACTCCGCACTCCACTGACCACCATCAATTTGCTGGTGAAATTATTGAAAGAAGGTCATCCAGATAAACACGCGACCTATCTCCACAATCTCGGCAGCCAAACTGACCAACTCATTCGCATTGTGAAAGATATTCTCACGTATGCAAAACTAGAATTAGAGCGCGATCATCCCATCCTCAAGCCGGTCAATTTGAACCTGATCACCAATATGGTGACCCACAAAAATCAGGAGAAGGCGGAGGTTAAGGGTCTGACCTTGATCTATGAGCCGGCGGAAGTTCTTCCCGAGGTCATGGGTCATGCGGAGTATCTGGGGCTGGGCGTCACGATGATATTAGAAAATGCCATCAACTACACAGACGAGGGAAATCAGATCTGGATTCGCACCGGCTACGATTCGGAGAAGGAACGCGCCTATCTTGAAGTCGAGGACACGGGCCGAGGCATCGCGCCGCAGGATATGCCCCACATCTTCGACCGCTTCTATCGCGGCCAGAATGTCGGCTCGCTGAACGTCCCCGGCACCGGTTTGGGACTCACCCTACTGAAGGAAATCATCGATATACATCACGGCGAAATCGAGGTAGCCAGCGAGTTGGGGCGCGGCACGACCTTCCGCATCAACCTCCGCCCGGAAACCTGCGGGAGTATGGAATAGCCATCTGCGCCCCATCATCGCATGACAACAGCCCGCAACCAGTCTAACTGGTCACGGGCTGTTTTTTTGATGCCGCAGATCGGATCAGATGAACTTCAACAAAGCGTCCAAGACCTCCGGGATCGTCATCGGGGCAGAAGGATGAACGCCCTGATCATCGTGACGATGATCGTGGATAGCATTCAGGAGATCCAAGTAGTAGTCGCGAGCGTTCAAATTTCGATTCCCGACAGAATATGGAAGCGACGTTCCCACAGATCACGACCCCGTTTAGCCGCATACCAATCGAAGTACTCAGCCTCATCGCCCAAGTTGCCAGATTCGAATTGTCGCATAAATTCCTGGGAAGAAATGCGGTGTTTTTCTTCAAAGACATGACACATGCGCTTGAAATACGTGTACTTCGCCTCCGCCAGCTCGGCCTCACGGTGCAACGCATCTCCCAGAACATCACGAGCCTCTTCCTGATCAATCCCACTTGGAAATTTAGTTTTGACTGCTACCTCGACCATATTTTCCTCCTCCGGCCTGCTGTTTTTGATGTCAGGGACAATCGTTTGTTTGTAGTAAGGCACGCAATGAAATGGAGTGCCGTAGTAAACCGCGAAGACGCCACTCCGCCATCGCTCCGAGGCTTACTACAAACGAAACTAGTACACTTCCGGCACGAAGGTCTGATAATCCATCGGCGGGCGCACGTAGGCGATGTCATCTTGGCGCGAGGGAAGATCGACAGTTCCCGGCGTTAGATCCTCGTACTCAATCTGATTCAACAGGTGATGAATGCAATTAAGCCGCGCCTTCTTCTTATCATCGGCGTTGACCACGTACCAGGGGCACTGCTTGGTATCGGTATGCGCGAACATCCGATCCTTCGCCTTGGAATACTCCACCCAGCGCTTGCGGGATTCCAAATCCATCGGGCTTAGCTTCCAGCGCTTGGTCGGATCATCGATGCGCCCCTTGAAGCGCTTCTCCTGCTCCTCATCGCTGACGGAGAACCAATACTTGATGAGGATAATGCCCGACCGCTGGAGCATCCGCTCGAACTCCGGGCAGGAACGCAAAAATTCCTGGTACTCCTCATCGGTGCAGAAACCCATCACGCGCTCCACGCCAGCGCGATTGTACCAACTGCGGTCGAAGAGCACCATCTCCCCCGCGGCGGGCAGCCGATCCGCATAACGCTGAAAGTACCACTGCGTTTTCTCGCGATCCGAGGGCGTACCTAACGCCTCCACGCGGCAGATGCGGGGATTCAACCGCTCGGTGATGCGCTTGATGACGCCCCCTTTCCCGGCGGCGTCGCGTCCCTCGAAGAGCACAACAACCTTCAGTCCCTTCTCCTTGACCCAATACTGGAGTTTGACCAACTCCTCCTGGAGTTGGCGCAACTCAGCTTCATAGAACTTCTTCTTGAGACGCCCATTCTTCTTATACTGCTCATGAGGACTCGATACCTCTACTTGCGACATAATTGCCTCCTTGAACTAAACTTGAGGATTAAACTGGGGATAGCCTATAAAAAAGCGATGCCTCATTATATATGGCATTCCTCCAGATGACAATAAATACTATGCCCGCGCTATCATCTAAAATGTCCCTGGTAATATCTCCGGCAGCAGGGCGGATGATGACACATCCGCCCTGCTGTACTTTTCTAAAGCTATCTCAACTAAGCGATCCGCCAACCACCTCGGCGCTACTCCTCACACCCAAAATCCTCATCGGGGTGCATCGCCAGGAAAACCTTCTCCGATGAGAGCGGCATATCATCGAAGCGGACGCCGAGCGCGTTGTAGAGCGCGTTGGCGATGGCCGGCGCGGTCTGCACCATCACGTGCTCACCGACGCCGCGCGCGCCCCACGGCCCATCTTCTAACGGCGTCTCGACAATGTCGCCGTGGATCTCTTGGGGCGCATCCACGGCCGTCGCGATTTTGTAATCGACCAGGTTGCGGTTGATCAGCTTGCCATCCTCATCGAAGAACATCCCCTCGAACGCGGAACTCATCCCATGGACGGCCCCCCCCTCGATCTGGGTCAGCACCAGGTCAGGATTGATGGCCTTGCCCACGTCATAGGCGCTGGCGATCTTGAGGATCTCGATCTGGCCGGTCTCGACGTCCACCTCCAGATCGACCGCCTGCGCGCCGACGGTGTAATGCGCCACCGAGCGCGTGCCCTGGCCGGTCTCCGGATCTAAGCCGGTGATGTACGTGGGCATAAATTTGCCCGTCCCGACAATCGGCCCACCCTGCCAACCCTCGTAATTCTCGTTGGGCAGCCCGTAGACGACCATCTTCTTCAGCGATTGCTCGCGCTCCGATTTGTAGGAGATCACCTTGCCATCTTTGATGTCGAGATCGTCGGGGGCCTCATCCCAATACTCGGCGACGACGTCCAAGATCTTCTGACGCGCCTCGGTCGCCGCGGCCTTGACGGAGTTGCCCATCGCCCAGGTGATGCGGCTGGCGACGGTCTGCCACTCGTAGGGGCTGTACTTAGTATCGACGGGATTAGCAGAAACGCGCACCCATTCGTAGGGGATGCCCAACACCTCCGCCGCCACCTGCGCCGCGACGGTGAACGCCCCCTGGCCCAGCTCCTGCGCGCCGACGTAGACATTGACCGTCGCGTCCTCGTTGAAGCGCACGATGGCCGAGCTGCCCGGATTCGGCGGGATGGCGGGCGCCTTCCACATGATGGCGATGCCCTTACCGCGCTTCTTGTTCGGCGCCGACGGCTTGCCCTTGAGATCCCAGTCAATCGCCTGCGTGACCTTATCGATGCAGGCCACCAAATCAATCTGAGGCATATCCATGCCGGTGAGAATCTCCTGCCCGGTCTTGACGCAGTTGCGACGGCGGAACTCCGCCGGGTCCATGCCGATCTCTTCGGCCAGACGGTCCATAATCTGCTCGATGCCCCAGTGGATTTCGGGCATGCCGAAGCCGCGCATCGCGCTGCCGATGGGCGTGTTGGTGTAGACGCAGTGCGAATCGCCCTTAATGTTGGGGATGTAGTAGGGGCCGGTGCAGGAATAGCCGGCCGCGCGGGCGATGTTCACGCCGTACTCGTTGGAGGAACCGCCGCCGAAGTAGTACTCGGTCTCCATCGCGACTAAGTTGCCCTCCGCGTCACAGCCAATCTTGGTGTGCGCGTAGAGGCTCTGGCGCACGTTCGTCCCCACGAATTCCTCCTCGCGGGTAAAGCGCACCTTGACGGGATGGCCTCGGACGGCGCGGGCCATCGCCACGACGTTCGCCTCCATCGAGACGCCGGCCTTGCCGCCGAAACCGCCGCCCACATAGGGCGAGATCACGCGCAGGTTGCCGTGGGAGATGTCCAGGCTCTGCGCGATGAGGTCGCGCTGCGCAAACGGGGATTGCGACGGCGACCAGAGCGTCACTTCGCCGGAGGGATCCCAGCGCGCGACGGCGACGTGCGTCTCAAGCGGCACGTGCTGGATCTGTGGCAGGCGGAAGGTCTTCTCAATGATAGCCGCACACTGCTCCCAGACCTCATCGGCCACGCCCTCCTCAGAGACCCGGCCCTTGCGCAGTTTGAAATGCTCTGAGATGTTCGTCCCCGGCTCCGGGAAGATGAAGGGGACGACTTCGTAGTCGCCCAAATCGGGATGGATGATCGGCGCATCCGGCTGCGCCGCCGCGTAGGGATCGAAGACCGGGGTCAGCGCCTCGTACTCGACCTCGACCAGGCGCGCGGCCTTCTCCGCCGTCTCCTGGTCGATGGCGACCACGCCGGCCACCGGTTCGCCCACAAAGCGGACGCGATCCCTGGCGAAGATCAGGCGATCCTTGAGATAGAGGCCAATCGGCTTGGGCGTATCCGCGCCGGTGACGACCGCCTTCACGCCGGGCATCTCTAACGCCTGGCTCGCATCGACGCTCTTAATTCGAGCGTGGGCGTAGGGGCTGCGGACTAACTTCCCATAGTACAGGCCCGGCCCAAACGCCATATCATCCACATATTTCGCCGCGCCGGTCACCTTTTCGTAGGCGTCTACGCGCGGGACACTTTTTCCGACAGGATTGTTAGTATGTTGGTTCATAGTGTGCTCCTTTTGGGACTGGTTGCTGGATGTCTGGCTGACTATTTAACCAGCTCTAATGCTTGGGCAATATCTAACACACGCGGCAAAGGCGTCTGCCACAGCCATTCAATCTTGAGCCAAAAGCCGGTCAAGACGGCGGAATGGTACTCGCCCGCGTTACCTTCCATCGCAATCTGATAATGGCTCTCTTTCAACTGATAGAATTCGCACCATTCGGCTTGGGGATCGATGAGCCAGTATTCCGGCACCCCGCCACGCGCATACTCGTAGTATTTTTCACCACGGTCGCGGGCGATGCTTTCTGGGGAGATGATCTCCACCGCCAGATCCGCCGGGCCATCAAGATACGAGGACTTCACGCGGTCGAGATGCGCTTGCGCGACATAGAGCAGATCCGGCTCACGGCCATGCTCAAGTTTCATCTGGAAAGGCGCACTTCGCACGATACCCAGATGATGTGTCTCAACAAAAGCGCGCAGAATACTTTCCAAAAAACCAGAAATATCTTGATGTCTATCACTTGCCGGGCTAGTCATCACAATTTCTCCCTTATCCGTACCGGGTAAAGCTATCCATTCGGCCAACGTATCCTCATCAGCCCACGCCAAAAACTCTTCGTAAGTCATCTTAGGCAAGGAGGGGGGACAGAATGCTCTAGATAAAAAGCGTAAAATCTCCTCATCCGAGATTCGCTCATGCGCCTCCAGAGCTTCTTGCACTTCCTTAGCCGATGGGGGTGAGCGCAACGTGACTGTTTCAGACATCGTACACCTCCCGATGCAGTATGGGTTACTCCGTCGATTGTTTTGCCACGTCCTGGATGGCGTCCACAATCCGAACGTAGCCGGTACAGCGGCACAGATTGCCGACGAGCGCGTGTCGAATCTCTTCCTCGGAGGGATGGGGATTGCGATCCAGCAGCCCCTTGGCCGACATCAGCATCCCCGGCGTGCAGAAACCACACTGCACGGCGTTGTGCTCGATGAAGGCGCTCTGCAAAGGGTGCAGATCGCCATCTGCGCTGAGACCTTCGACGGTCAAGATCTCCGCGCCATCCGCCTCCGGGGCCAACACCATGCAGGAATTGACCGGTTCGCCATTCATCAACACGGTGCACGCCCCACACTCCCCGGCCTCGCACCCCACTTTGGGGCTGGTGATGCCCAACTGCTCGCGCAGCACCTGTAACAGGGTGTGATAGGATTTAACCGCCAGGGTGTAGGGATCACCGTTGATCATTAATGTAATTTCATGTAGCATATATGTCTCCTTCGACAGGTTCTCCTCTACCTACGCTAACTTTCCCACAACGTTCTGAACAGCGCGCCGGGTGATATTGACGATCATCGCGCGTCGATACTCGACGCCGGCGCGCACATCTCGGATGGGCCGGCACACATCAAAGGCCGATTGCGCCGCCGCTTCGATGGCGTCCGCATCGGAGCTTGCGTTGAGGATCTCCTCCGCATCCAGCGCGCGGATGGGCGTAGGCGCGACGGCGCCCAGCGCGATGCGCCAGCGATAGGCGCCGTTGTGCGGGATAGCCAGCGCCGCTACGCCAACAATGGAGAGATCGCCGGCCTTGCGCCGACTCAGCTTCTCGTAAGCGCCGACGGCGCCGTCGGGCGGCTGGGGGATCACCAGCGCGACGACGAACTCGCCCTTGGCCAACACATTTCGCTTCGGCCCGGTGAAGAAGTCACCCACGGGCACGCAGCGCTCGCCCCCTGGCCCGGCGATCAACACATCCGCCCCTAACGTCAACAGCGCGGGCGCGGTATCCGCCGCGGGCGACGAGGTGCAGAGATTCCCGCCGATGGTGGCGCGATTCCGTACCTGCTCATTGCCCATCGAGGCCGCGCCCTGCGCCAGGATGTCCCAGTGGGACTTGACCAGATCCGAGCGCGCGATCTCATTCATCCGCGCCGCCGCGCCGATGTAGAGACATCCACTCGGTCCACAGTCACAGCATGGTTCCAGACACTCGGTCTTGATGTCACGCAGACCGGGCAGACCTTTAATATCGATGACTGCATCGGGCGCGCACAGATCCTCACGGATGTTGGGGATCAGATCCGTCGCGCCGGCCAAGGGGAAGACTACTTTACCCGGCATACTGAGCAATTCAATCGCACCCTCGATGGTCTGGGGTTTATAGTAATCAAACGGTCTCGTCATAGATCAAACCTCCTGAAAATTAAACTTAGCGGGTAGTCGATCAGCCTTTAGCCAAATAGCCATCTGACTACTGGACTACCTGACCATACGACTCATCACTACCTCAGAACATAGTGAGCAGTGAAAACCAATCCACTGCCCACTATGTACCAACATAATCGCCTAGCTCAAATCAAATCTTAACTATCAAATTGCTACGAATGTAAGTTAGAACTCCAAATTACTGCGATCTTTGACGCCAAACATCGATGGCGGCAACACGAGGAAAAGCGCGTTAATCAAAATACCAACGATGGCGGCAAAGACGATAGCCGGAATGCCGTTGGGGAAGAGGACGGGGATTTGGAAGGGGAAGAGGCCATCGGGCAAACCCATCGCGCCGCCGATACCGAGCACCAGGATCACCGCGCCGATGGCGAGGTTCCGGGGGTCGAAGAGGTTGACCTTCTCGCTCTGAATCAACGCCACGCCCTGCTTCCCGATGACGCCAAAGAGGTAGATGGAGAGGCCGCCAGTCACAGCCACAGGGATGGTATTGACCAGCGCGGCCAGCTTACCGATGAAGCCCAGGGCCATCGCGATGCCTCCGGCGGCCATCAACACCGCCACCGAGTAGTTACGCGTGATCGCCATCAGCGAGTTGTTCTCGCCGTAGTTCGTGCCCGCGCAGCCGCCGAGCAGGCCATTGATCGCGTCGTTGCAGCCGTCCGCGATCAGGTTCAGGCCGATGAGGTTCTTGATCTTCAGCGGCTTGCGATTGATATCCTTGGCCAGTTGATCGATATAAAGACTCATCTGGTAAAGGTGCGCGGTCGATTCGGGGATGGTAGCGATGGCGATGAGCGCTACACTGATGGCAATGCCCCATGCTTCACCACTGCCAAAGGCCGGAAACGTGAAAGCAGGCATACGAACCCAGGCGGCCTCGGCGACTGGTGTGAGGTCGATGAGGCCGAAGGGTACCGAAATGATGTAACCTGCAATCGCACCCAACAGAATGGGTAGCATCCCCAGGAGTCCCTTGCCTTGCAGATAGACGGAGAAAGCGATAGTTAGAACCATCGTGATGAAAGCCACCGCCCAGTTGGCCGCAGCCATATTCAGCGCCGCCCCGGCCAAGGCAATACCGATGACGATGGCCATGCTGCCCGTCACGACGGGCGGCAGTACCTTATCCAGCCGATCCTTGCCGATTCGCTGAATAAGCAAGCCGATAAGGATATTAAACAGCCCGGTCATCATAATACCCAATTGGGCGATACGCACCCCATCGGGGCAATAACTCATCGCCGGGTCGTTGTAGCAATCAGGCGCGTACAGCGCCATCACAGTGATAACGACAGAGATGTAGCTGAACGAAGAACCGTAGTAGAGAGGAATTTTGCGCTTGGCGACGAGAAGGGCGATGATCGTGCCTAAGCCAGACGCGAAAAGCGTCACACCCACATCAAATTTGGTCAAAATGGCAACCAGCACTGTCGCCGGGAACATCGTGAGTACCTGCTGGAAACCCAGGCTCAACATCGCGCCCCATGGGGGAATATCCTGTGGCATATAGCCGAGTACCTTACTGGGTGGCGCCTCTACAACCTTAACCTCTTTGTTAGCCATAATTATTCTCCTTAGACTTAAAGAAATTAGATACGTAAGATTTATGATGGTTGCATCGACTTAAAACAAATTTTCTCACAAAATTATTAGATATCACCTCCCTTATATCGAAATATTCACAGGTAACCTTGCGATTATTTCATACTTCGCAAGGTTACCATTTAGCCCTAAACAGGTGTGAACTTCAAGCCATAAACTGGCTTATCGTACTGATAACGAACCGGCTCCCAACTGGCCTCCAGCTTCATCCCCGTCTTGATGTCATCCAGGGAATCCGCTTTGATCTGCCCCATCGCCTTAACGCCGTTCTTGAACTCGGCGACGGCAAAGATAAGGAAGCGCTCATCGAAGCCCCAGGGCAAATTGAAGATCTGCGTGTAGGCCAGCAGCTTTGCCTGGCCCTCCGGCGCGATATCCTCGAACTCGCGGTGCTTGCAACTCAGGCAGCGCGAGTGTTTGGGATAGTGAATGCGCCCGCATTTCTTGCACTTATAGGCTGTGATCTTGATGTCGCTCATTTCTCGCCCCTCCTCAGCACAAAGGACAACACGTTATTCCCAAAGCCGCCGAAATTGACGCTCAAACCGTGCTTGGCGTTCTTGACCTGGCGATCCTTCGACAATTCGTGCCGCAGTTGCCACGTCAGTTCCACAACCTGGGCCACGCCGGTCGCGCCGACGGGATGGCCGCGCGCCTTCAGGCCGCCAGAAACATTGATGGGGATCTGGCCGCCCAACTTCGTCTTTCCGGCCAGGGCCGCTTTCCCGCCCTCGCCCTTCTTGAAGAAGCCGACGTGCTCGCTCTCGGCAACCTCCAAGATGGTGAAAGCATCGTGCAACTCAGCCACATCGATATCGCCGGGCTTGACTTTCGCCATCTCCAAGGCCTGCTGGGCCGCCAACGTCACGGATTTGAGATCCGTGGGGTCCTCGCGCTCCTGGAGCGTGTGCGTGTCCGTCGCCTGACCGAAGCCGGCGATCAGCACCGGCGTCTTCTTGGTCAGCTTCTGAGCCATCTCCAGCGGGCAGAGGATCACGGCGGCCGCGCCATCGCTGACCGGGCAGCAGTCGTAGAGGTGCAAGGGATCGGCCACCGGGGGATTGTTCACCACCGCGTGGGGACTCTCCAAAACGCCCTCCTTGCTCAGCGGCATCTGCACGTGCGCGTAGGGATTGAGAATCCCCATCTCCTGGTTCTTCATCGCGACCGCGACCAACATCTCGCGCGTGAGACCGTACTTCTCCATATACAGGCGCGTGAACATCCCGGCCATCCCCGGCAAGGTGATGCCATAGGGATATTCGGCTTCAGGATGGGTCAACGTGGAGACGAAATCCGTCGCCTCCCATCCGGTGACATCGCGCATCTTCTCGCCGCCGGCCACCAACACCAAGTCGTAGTACCCGGAGGCAACCGCCAAGACGCCATTCTTCACCGCCGAGGCGCCGGACGCCGGCCCATTTTCGACCGTATCCGCCGCTGCCGGCAACAAACTCAGACGATCCACCAGGGCGCTGGCCACAGCCGTCTGATGCTGCAAGATGCCGCCGCCCATATTGGCGACGTATACCGCATCCACGCCCTTATCCCCTAAGCCCGCGTCATCCAGCGCATTGAGCGAGGCATAGGCTAACATATCGACCAACGTATCTCTGTCCCGGCGTCCAAAGGGAATCATCCCCACGCCGATGATTGCAACGTCTCTCATGGCCTACCTCCCCTTGACTCCGGCGATCTTCTCACGAATCAGTTTCTCGTCCGCGACCACAATCTCTTTCTGGGCCTCTGCCAGCAGATCCTCTGGCACGGGACGATCTCCAACCACCAATCGCGGCTTGCTATCAAAGTACATCTTTCGCGTCAGACGATAGGCCGGCGCGCCGCCCAACTCGTGCGGGATATTCGTCGGCTCCAGGCCATACTCAATCATCCACCGGCGGAACCCGATGGGGCTTTCGGCCACGATTAAGACCTCTTCTTGATTCAGGTACTCGATGTGATGCTCCATCTTCGCCGCGAAGAGATGCGCGCCGATGCGCAAGCCCCGGTCGATGGCTAAGGTGTGCAGGCTCATGCCGGTTTTCTCGCTGTACATCCGGCTGTTCACCATCCCGGCCATCACGCCCTCAATCTGCCCCACAAGGCAAAACTCGTTCTGCACGCGATGATATTGCCAGGCCAGCAACTCCGCGTAGATGCGTGCGCCCACCACGTTGTAATAATCCTTATCGATGAAGAGCGTGGGATGCACCGCCTCCAGCAGCGTCGGCACATCCTCCCGCGTCGCCTCGCGAATGACCAACTTCTGGCCATTCGCCAACGTGATCACCTTGGGAGGATACGGCGGCTGGGGGAACTCCGGCGGGCGGAGCACCTGTTCCAATTCCATATTGACTGCCATACATATCTCCTTGAATTAAAAATTGATAATCAGCTAAAGACTATTTTCGCGCTTCGATCTGCGCGTTCAAATGCTCGACGTGGGTGGGATCGTAGGCGTCGCCGAACTTGGTCTTGGGCATCTCGGCCTTCCTGGCCATCAATTCCTCGTACTCATCGTCATCCAAGAACGCGACGCAGCGCCCAATGCTCGATTCGCCATCCACGAAGCGCCAGGGGAAGAAGCCGATCTGCACGCGGCGATTGACCAGCAAGTCGATATCGCCGCCCAGACACTCGGCGTGGATGATGCCTGCGGGGAACATCTCGATATGCATCAACTGGTATTTGGAGTCATCGAAGATATCCGCCAGCCCGGCGCCATATTTCTTCTGAAAATGCGCCTCCGCTTCCTTGGCCTGACGCGGCATCCAATCGCGGATGATGGTATTCATCGGATGATCCGCGCTGCCGCAATCCACGCCGATCCAGCGCAACTTCTTCTCCTTGGCCCACAGCGCGAACTCGCGGTCGGGGCCGGGATGTTGCACCATGTAGCGCACCTCGTTGGCCGTGGGCATGTCCCATCCAAAGTGATGGAAGCCGGTGTGGATGATGAGAATGTCGCCCTCTTTGACCTCCACCTTGTCCTCGATCATCTCCGGGGTGTAGATGTCATAGTCGGCCACCACATCCGAAAGATCGACAATCGCGGCGTCGTGGACTAAGAAATCCATATCCAGCTCGGCGATGTCCTTACCGGCGGTGTAAAAGTGAATCTCGCCGTCAAGATGGGTGCCCAAGTGATTCGAGTGGGTCAACAGTTGCCCATTCGCACCATTGGGCGCCAGGCGCTTGAAATACTTCACCTGGAGCGGCTCGTACGTCGGCCACGGGGGCGTCGCGATGCCCAAAGGGATCGTTAAATCTAACAACTTCATCTAAAACCTCCTGTATCAGATATG
Source organism: uncultured Anaerolineales bacterium (assembly GCA_964496595.1). GTDB lineage: Bacteria > Chloroflexota > Anaerolineae > B4-G1 > SLSP01 > JAAAOZ01. The sequence goes on along the minus strand of CAZCAI010000018.1, from coordinate 24,131 downwards.
CGAATGTGTGTATATGAACAGTAACTAAGCTGCAAAGTGACAAAGCAGCAAAACAACAAAACTATGTGATTCCACGAATCAGCGGATCGGCGAATCAGCGGCAAGCGAGGAGGTCATCTTTTACTCCGGGCACGTGTAATCGCCGCTGTGAAGCACGGTCTCTTGCCCATCCACCTCGAAGCGGATCTCCATGGTAGCCCCAACCGGCGCGCGATAGAAATCCGCCTTGATCCTGCCGCGCCCCCTCGGCCCGGAGATGCGGGTAGTGAAGTAGCCCTGGCGCACGTGCCCTCCGCTCTCGAAGAACGGCGACCAGGCGAAGAAACCCGCCGCGACCGGTTCCCCCACAGCCTCCACGACTTCGGGATCTCGCGCAACGGTGCGCATAATACAATCATACTCCTCGGTCGTCTTGATAAACAGACCGAAGAAAAGCACCATGCCCGCCGGGAAAAGCAACATCAGCACCGAGAATTTTAGTACGCGCCAAATCTTCTTCGCATCCATCTATATCTCCCACCAGAGACAAGTCATCACCTACTCCACCTGCCACACGTGGACGACGGGCTTGCTATCGTCGGCGAAGAGTTCGAGGACGTACAGGAAGCCTCGCTCACGATCGTAAGCGATGGCGCCGGTGCGACATTTGCGCTGATCGCCCAATCCACAATCTGTCTCGGTGCCAATGGGCCAATCCAGGAGCAGGTGATCGTCGATGTCCAGCCGGGCATAAGGCTGCGGCTCGTAGGGTTCCATTGTACCGCTCTTGACGGCGGCAAAGTCGGCAGGATCGTAAAAGATGATCTGCGCGTCGGCGCGGGAGCTCCACCAGCCCTTGGTCATTTCCTCATATCCTGTGCAGGAACCTTGGGGGAAATCATCGACGCAGCTTGAGCCATCGGATGACTTGAAGCAAGCCGGGTCCCCCTCCCAGGGTTCGTCCGGGAACCAGACGCACGGCACGCCGTCGCCGGCGGGACTGGCATAGCCATACCACCAGTAATCGCCACCGCCTTTGGTACCCACGAAGACGACGGCCGACCTGCTTCCGGCGGTCAGCCAGGCACCACCGGTCCAGTCGTCAGAATCGTGATAGTAATCCAGCGTGTGGTCGCCGCCGGAATAGGAATAGGCCAGCAGTTCTTGGGCGGTCAGGACAGTGCCCGAAACCGGCGGACTGCCATCAAGCCACGGGCCATAGGCAAAGATGTTAGGCCCCATCCCCGACCAGCCCCCGTCGCGATAGCGGCCCGTAGCTAGTCTGGCCCCTCCCAGGCGCGCATCGGCCCAGGAGGATGGAATCTCAAAGATATAATCATTGGCACGGTAGAGGCGCTCGACGGTGGCCTCGCCCATCCACCAAGCCCCCTGCGTGTTCGGTTCGGACAGCGTGAGATCGCACCAGGCGTGGGAGGGGGTATGAGTGGGCGATCCTTCGTCCTGATGGTGCGCACCCCAGGATAAATGCAGCTTGGCCGACGATTGCCCCGTCTGCGCCGGGAGGTATTGCATTCCCACGCGGGGCATCTCGGTCAATGCACCGAACAGACCGTCCCGCACGTCGGCAAACCCCTGGATCTTCTCGGCATAGTTGAGTTCCGCCACGTTGGAGGAGTCCGTTGGAGCGGGGATACTGACCTCGGAGACATAGTTATGAACGTTGTGCCCGGTACCAAAGAGCGAGCCGGGATGTCCATCCCCTTCGCCGCCGGAATCGCCAGCGGGATAATAGGTCAACGCGCCGCCGCTATATTCCCAACTCTCTTGATCAGGCGCACCGGCTTCTCGGTCGGGCAAACGAAACGCGCCTAAGTAGGTGAAATCACCCGGTTGGACAAGATCGCCGGTGGGCGGCGGCGTATCCGTTGGTTCAGGCGTATCCGTTGGCGTCGGCGTTGGCGACGCGCCCCAGCCCTTCAAGATCAAGGGCAGATAAAGGGGGAAAATCTCCGTGCTGGGAGCCTTCAACGTGATGGTGTGTGTCGCCGTGGCGCTGCCGCCGCAGTTCGCGGCGGTGAGCGTGATGGTCTGCGCGCCGGTCACAGCCCAGGTGTAGGTCGCGCTGGGACTATCCTGCCCGGAGTCCGGCGTGGGCGTCCATGTGTAGGTGATGGGGGTGCTTGCATCGGTCGGTGTGACGAGCGCGGTGAAGGTGGTGCTCGTGCCCGTGTAGCCGCTCGTCGGCCCGGCGATACCCACATCCGTGAGGCCCACACAAGAAGGCGTCTCCCCAGCCTGCCAGCGATTGTAGAAGACGTTGAGCAGCGGCACGAACTCGGCGGTGGCTTTTTGATTACCGGCTGCAGTAGGATGATCATCGGCCCACGGTTCGGTGACAGTCAGCGGATCTGAGTAATAGGGATAGGCTGCAAAGTTGTTACTGATGGTCTGGGTATGAATAATTGCACTGCCATCCCAATAGTGATGATTACCATCTGGGCGCATCTCGTAGTCGTGCGGTTCCTCATTTGTACTGGTATCATCTACTCGTGAGGTGCTCCCATTGGACGTCAGGACATTGTAAAAGTCGAAGACAGCCACATTGTTATGCGGATAATCTATCAACCACTCATTGACCAGCCAATTATTGAAAGCGCGCGCGTTGGCCGCGCGTTCAGCGGCTGGCGTCGAATGATCATTGGCAACGTAAGATACTTCCGTCATAGGCGGCGCAGTAATTACAATGAAGAGCTTTTCCTGATGCGCTTCAAAGTAAGTCAATATCTCATTATAAACAGCTTTAGCATTGGCAACCGAGTATTCCCAATCATTGGGTTCGCTGGCCGGCGGATCGTTGGGATTGCCGTACAGGTCAGAGTTGGGATAACACGACTTGAACATCACGATCTCGTTCTGCCTGTCCGGATTGGGGTCCGCCATACGCGCCCAATCGCCGAAACACATCCCCTCACCGCAAATGTTTTGGCCGGTCTCAGTGTAAACCGCGCTCATCACCGTATCGGTGAACCAGCGGGGCCAATCGAGAATGTTGGTATGGCTGCCGATCACGCCCGGCCCCCACCCGTAGTTGGTGGCGCTGACGAAGTAATTGTCATTCATCAGCGCCTGGCCCAGACCACCAGCCGGATACTCACTCTCGCTGGTATCGGCCAGCCAGTGTCCGCCACAAGAGTGATGAATAAAGATCAACTTCACAGTCGATGTAGGCGGGCTGGGGTCAGCAGCCAGGGCCGGACGCGCCGTTATACTGGTCACAACGACCAACAACACGCTCAAAAACAGCAGGCCGATCAACAGCTTTACCTTGTTCTGCATGACAACCTCCTTGCCCGTAATTGTTTAACCTTAAGGTGCAACGCACTTGCATCAAGTATTAAGTGATCTCTGACACGATCCGCACCTATTCTTCAGGCACAAAAGTGCGTTGCACCTCCCCACCTACTCCCCTACTCCATGCTTCCTACTCCCTACTCCCCGTATTTCTCCACAAAGGCCGCGAACGCATCCTCGAAGCATTTCTTGGGCGCGCGCACCAGCCCGGCGCCGACCATGCCGACGCCCGGCTCTTTGTGAGCGATGCCCGTGTTGATGAACGGCGGGATGCCGCTGCCCATCACTTTGCGAATATCGATGCCCAGGGGCGTGCCCCGGAAGTTGAGCACCGGCACGGTGAAGAACTCGTGCTCGCCGGCGGTGATCTGGTACATCTCCTGCGTCACGCTCAACGCCAGCGAGGAGGTCCCGCCGACGAAGCGCACAATCGCGGGCGCGGCCGCCATCGCGAAGCCGCCACAGCCGCCCGTCTCCGTGATGCTGGAGTCGCCGATGTCGGGATTCGCGTCCTCAGCGGTGTAGCCGGGCAGCCACAGCCCATCCACCATCGGCGCGGGCGCGGTGAACCAGCGGTCGGGCATGCTCGCCACGCGGATGCCAAAGTCGGTGCCGTTGCGCGCCATCACGGTGACCACGGAGCAGCCATCCATGCCCTCGGCCGCTTCCAACATCGCCTTGATTGCCGGCATCGAGAGGTTGAGGAAGAAGTGGTCGTTGCTATCGATGAAGGCCAACACCTCTTTGGCTGCCTCTTTCTCCGAGGTTTCCACCAAGGCCGGCGCGAGTTGCCGGATGAGGAGCGAGGTCGCCGCGCGATTGCGGTTGTGGACCTCGTCGCCCATGTGCAGCGCCTGCGCGATGATGCTCCGCAGGTCGATGGGGCCGGTGTGCTCCAACGCGCGCTTGAGCGCGGGATAGAGCGTCTCATCCATCCAGTTTAGGCGCTCGATGACGTCGTCGCCATAGGCGCCGTAGCGCAGCACGCGGCCCAAGCCCTCGTTCTGGGTGGCGTAGACCACATTACCGAAGGTCTTGTTCTTGACCAGGAAGACTGGCATCGAGGGGGAGACAATCCCCGCCATCGGGCCGACGGCGTGATGGTGATGGCACGGGTCGAACTCGAACTCGCCCGCCGCCGCCATCTCCGCCGCCTCCTCGTAGGAGTCGGCCCAACCCTCGTAGACCGCCGCGCCCATCACGGCCCCGCGCGTCGGGCCGCACATTCGATCCCATTCGACGGGCGGGCCGGCGTGCAGAATCATCCGCTCGCCCATGCCGGGGATGACATTCTTCGCCAGATCCATCCCGACCAACAACGGGCGGCCCGTGCGGATGCGCTCTACCGCCTCCGCGTTGATCGCGTCGATTTCCTTGCCATCCGGCGTGTGGGTCAATTCCACGTAGCCTTCCAGCGGCGGGCGCCAATCCACATGCACCGCTTCAGCGCCCTGATCCTCTAAACTGGCAGCAAAATCCTCTAATCCGATATTCACGGCCTTCAACTCCTGGCCGAACAAATCTTGAATTGCCATAGTCTCTCCTATTTCACTCTCTGCGAATCTCTTGTAGTAACCGTTTGACCAATGCGGGATTGATCCAAATGTCTTTTCTCCGCTCTATCTCATCGAAGTTCAATCGCAATTGTTCCAAATTGAGCAATCCTTGACGGTACGCCTTCATTAGAACACCTAATGAGCCACATGTTGAGAGATGCAATTGGCGAGCTACTTCTCGTCCTAGCGTTTCATCCATCAGCACATCGGCGCCTTCAAGTTGAAATGCCAATGCCAACACCTCCTTCTCTCCGCGATCTAGACGAGAAGTTCGCACAAGCGTTGGGGCATTGGATAAACTAACCTGCACAGGTTTCCATCCAACTTGCGTTAGAAATTGATGTAGCACTTGAACATCAACATAACCACGCCGTAATCCCACCGTGACAGCCTCTTCGTAAACAGCTTCAGGGATATGGACATAGCCATAGAGCGACTTGAGCAAATATAGTTGATGCAATTTAGCTAGGACGAGTAATGGGCCAGCATCGCATACGACGGGATGGCTTCCAGGCGCTCGCATTATGCAGTCAGTTCTTCCTGGACAATCCGCTCATCGAAGGTTGGCTCGATGCCTCGGGCACGGGCTTCTCGAATAAGCTCTTGCTTGGGAATATCGACCTGCTCCGCAGCATAACCTAACGAGCAATCGCCAGCTTGGTAAATCTCTAAAGCACGGCGAATCTTGAGCTGTTGAACGCCCAGATGAATAATCTCCTGAAGCCACTGCTCACGTTCACCCTGTAATTCCTCAAGCATCTTTCGGGGAACAACAATGGTCTCTAATTCCTCGACCATACCGCACGCTCCTTCCGTAATGCTACGAAGCCAAGATGTACCCGGCTAACTTCGTCGCCGCCGCGTTGCTGGGGAGGACAATGACGCCTGCCTCCTCCAACTTCGCTTCCTGGGCGGGCGCATCCTGCGGATCGCCTTCCGTGCCGCAGACCGAGGCTATAAAGAGGACGGTGCGGCCCGCTTCTTTTAGCTTGGCCTGCGCTTCGCGAATGGCCTCGACGGCCGCGCCGGCCGGATCGGGATGGACGCCGTAGCCGAGCACAACATCTAAGAAGATGATGGCGGTCTCTGGATCGGCAGCTTCGTGGATGATGCGCCGATTGCGCAGCGTCGGATCTAACATGGGGTGCAGCCGCCCGACGGTGAACTCATCCTCGCCCAAATCGACGACCACGTGGCCCTCGCTGACGTTGGAATCCGCCATCTTGAGCGCCTTGTCCACCGGCGCGTTGGAGACGACCTTCTCATCCAGTAACTCTTTGAGGATCAATTGAGTTTCATAACAAAAGGTACCACCACTGAACAGCCCGCGGAAGTATCTTTGATCCGCCGCCAACTGCTTTTTGTACTTCTTCGCCTGCTTCTGCAGCTTCTTGTCGCGCTTTTTGAGTTTCTTGAGCGCTTTATCGGGCGCTTTGCCCGCCACGACGGCGGCCGCCAGCTCCGCCGCCTCTTCCAACGTCGCCGCCGGGATCGCGTCCGCGGTCTTGACCGCCTGGGGATCGCCGCCTAAAAAGCAGACGATGGCGGGCTTGTCGCTCTCCTTGAGTTGGGCCAGCACCTTTTCGGCCACCTCCGGCGCGGGCGGTTTGGAGACCAGGAGCAAGACCTCGGTCTCAGGATCGGCCTGCAACGCTTTGAGGCCCTCCAGCATCATAATGCCGCCCACAGCGCTCTTGAGATCGCGTCCGCCGGTGCCGATGGCCTGGGAGATGCCCACGCCCATCCGCGAGAGGTTACTCGTCACCGATTGCAGGCCCGTGCCGGCGGCCGCCACGACGCCGACGGGGCCGCGCGGGACATCGTTGGCGAAGCCTAACGCGAAGCCGTTGATGATCGCGGTGCCGGCGTCCGGCCCCATGACCAGCAGGCCCTTCTCCGCGCCGATCTGCTTGAGCGTGATCTCGTCCTCGACGCTGACGTTGTCGCTGAAGAGGAAGACGTGCAACCCCTTGTTTAGCGCATCGCGCGCGACGCCCGTCGCGTACCGGCCCGCCACGGAGATCAGGACGATGTTCGCGCCTTCGAGCCGCTGCACGGCGGCGGCCATCGTCTTGGGCGGGGCGGCCATGCCTTTCTCCTCGGCGACCGAGCGCGAGGCGACTAGCAATTCATCCGCTTTCTCCATCGCCGAGGCCGCGACCTCCTCCGAGGCGGCACTCACCGCGATGACCAGATCATCCGATGAAGAAGCCTGCGCCTCCGGCGTCAGCAGATCCGCATCCTTGAGGATGCCTTTGTTGGCCGGCGTCCCCATCACAACGGCGGCGTCCTCCACGCCCTCCAGATCCAAGAGGCCCTGGGCCACCTCCATCAGCGTGACGGAGTCATAATACTCTCCACTCTTGATAATCGTCTTCTTGATCAAAATGTCCTCCTTATGCAAATAATCAAATATACAAATAGCCGTCTCACACACAACTCACAGTGCACAGAACCAGAGGAAGCCGGCCAACATATCAAGCCCGGAGCTGGCGCCGAAGCCCAGGACAGCCCGCGTGCGTTGTTCCAACGTGCGCCGCTCCAGAGATGCGGGGGTTGGCCCTGCCAGCGCCGCCAACAGCCGCTGCCAGCGCTCGTCGACCTGACCATCGCGGGCGGCGCGTAGAAATGCGCGGCTGATGCGATTAGTGCGGGGCTGGGCAGCCTCGAAGATCACATTGGGGACGTTGAGGCGCGTGGCTTTCTCCACTATTCGACTCGCGATCATCACGCCGGCCAAGAAATCATCCCCAGAGGGTGTGAGGCCCGGCCCCAGGCCGGCGATGGCAGCGACAGCCTCCTGAAGATCATTCGTATCCTGGCAGACTAAAGCGCGCTCCAGGGCCGTGATTTGGGGCATCGGCGCGCCAAGCAACCAGGCGACAAAAGGCGATGGCGCCTCACACGCGCGGGCTGCCTCGCGCGCGAGGGCGCGCAGCTCCGCCAGGCGATCCTCACGAAGGTACAACGCATTCCAATCCGGGCGCGGCTCCCACAGCGCCGGCGACGGCCCAAAATCCAGCCGCCATCGTCCGAGGTGTATGACATCCCCACGCCAATTCAGCATCATCTCCCGCGCCTCAAAGGCCGGCAGCGCCCCCACGACGATGTGAAAAGGGCCGTTACCCGTCGCCGGCAGCGCCAGCGCGATCACCCTATCATCCACGAGCAGATCGATCACGCGCCGAAACGCGCCCAACACGCGCACCGGCGTCTCGGATCGGGGCAACGCCTGCCACACCGGCCGGCTGACCGAGCGCACGGGGATATAAAAAGCGCGAAGCTGCCCACGATTTGATCGGGGCAGCTTGATAGAAACGCGGCACGGAGTAACCATCGCAACAGCGTCATCCTTTTTTGATCGTGCGTTCGAAGTCGGCGAGAAGGCTAATCTATGATACTCCCAACCTTCCCCTGGCTCTAACGTACATGAGAATCCACAATCCTGAACCTTTAAGTCCAAGGTCAACGGTGATTTCTCCTCAATAAGCTCGACCTCACGAGGATGTGAAGTGCGTCTCTGGCCCTGTTGCGTCCATAACGCCCAAACATAAAAGGCCCCATCAATTTTAGAGGGAAGTTCGGTCGACGCCCGGGACGCCATCCCGCTACGTTACTAAGAGGTGCTTTTTATTGTAGTTAAAATCTGGGGCTTTGTCAAACGCGCCCCACCCGAAAACCTATCGCCGGGAGAAGCGATGCAAGCCGGTGTCTTTGGCAGCCTGGATGGCGGCCTGATACTCGGCCTCGGTAATGCGCCGATCCAGCGATTC
>CAZCAI010000018.1:10475-15411 GCA_964496595.1 uncultured Anaerolineales bacterium | reverse complement strand
CGGCGGCGTCGCCGAGCCGGTGACGCGCTGGCTGATGTCGCAATTCTGGCAGTAGATGCAATGCAGGTTACATCCGGCGAAGAAGATCGTGCCGGAGCCGCGCGATCCCCGCAGCGGATTCTCCTCCCCAAAATGCGGGCCAAAACTGGCCACGTAGACCTCGTCCTGGATGCGACATGGGCCGGCGCGCTCGGTGCGGTCGATGCCACAATCCCGACCGCAGAGATGGCAATCATGAAGCGCGGCCTCCGCGGCAGCGACGCGCTCACCGAGGCGGCCTTCGTCCAACAACGCTTTGTATATGGGAAACGGCGCATCAGATGTGGACATGGTTCCCTCCATTTTACCTATCAGCGTGACCTCTCCACCAAAATTGTACTCCTCAACGGAAGCTTGTGCAACCGAAACCACGCTCCTACCCGCTAACAAAAGTTCAATTGACGCCCTAGAGGGACAAGATTATAATGAAAGCAGGCCGTAAGGGAACAGTGTTCAAGGAGGAGCATTATGTCAGAGAAGCTCAAGCTACCTGTGGGGATTTCATCGTTTGAAGTGCTGCGTGAGAACGGTTTTCTCTACGTGGATAAAACGGCTGCCATCTATCGAATGGTGGATGAGGGTCGCTATTACTTCATGGCTCGCCCGCGTCGCTTCGGCAAAACCCTACTGGTCTCCACACTGCGCTGCCTATTCGAAGGACAACGCGAGTTATTCACGGGACTATGGATAGCCGAAAACACGGATTGGGCGTGGGAACCGCACCCCGTCGTGCTGTTGGATTTCAACCAGATCAGTCATGACACGCCGGCGATATTGAAAACCAGCCTGGAACGCGAACTCCAGTTGATGGCACAGCGCCACCAACTGGAGATAAAAGAACCCCTACTCGAAGGGCAATTCAAAGAACTCCTACTAGGCCTTTCCGAACACACAGGACAATCCGTGGTGGTGCTGGTGGACGAATATGATAAACCGATCATCGACCACCTGGGACGCGGCCCGGACGCCTTGGAAATCGCGCGCGCCAATCGCGATGTGCTGCGGTACTTCTTCGGTGTACTCAAAGGCGGCGATGTGAGCCGCGTGTTGCGACTGGTCTTCCTGACCGGCATCTCGCGCTTTAGCAAGGTCTCGATTTTCTCAGAACTCAACAATCTCGAGGACTTGACGGTCAGCACCCGCTACGCTGACCTGCTGGGCTATACTCAGGATGAACTGGAACACGATTTTCAGCCACATTTGACCCAATTTGCCGAGGCACAGCAAATCAGCATTAAGAATGCCATAGAACAGTTGCAACGCCAATACGATGGTTATCGCTTCTCGCCGGCCCCGGTTCGCGTGTACAATCCCTTCTCCACGCTGCGCGCCCTGCGAGAACTTCGCTTAGAAAACTACTGGTTCGAGACCGGCACGCCAGCCTTCCTGGTGAACCTACTCAAAGAGCGGCAATACCCCCTCCCGCAAATCGAGCAGTTGACCGCGCCCGAAACGATCTTTGGAACCTACGATCTGGACAATTTACAGCCCGAAGCCCTACTATTCCAGACTGGCTATATCACCATCACAGGCATAGAAGGCCGGCTATATCACTTTGGCTATCCTAACCAGGAGGTCAAAACCGCCTTCTTGGAGACGCTTCTGTACACCTTCGCCGGGGAAAACAAGCGCCCGCTGGGCACCCACGTCGTGCGCCTGGCAGGCCACCTCCGGCGCGAGGATTTCGATGCGTTCTTCGAGACAATCCAGGCGATCTTCGCCAGCATCCCCTACACGCTCAACACCCAGCGCGATGAGGCCTATTTCCACACCCTCTTTTACCTGATGGTCTCCGCTTCCGGCGTGGAGGCGCGCAGCGAACTCCTCACCAGCCGGGGACGCATCGATCTGGCCGTGGAATTCTCGGAGGCGGTCTTCATCATGGAGTTCAAGTGTGGGCAGTCGCCCCACGTCGCGCTCCGGCAGATCGCAGAGCAAGGATACGCGGAGCGGTATCGAGGCAGCGGCAAGCGTCTCTGGGCCATGGGCCTCGAATTCGACACCGAGGAGCGCAATCTCGTTGCCTGGGACGTGGAAGCGCTAAGCTAAGGAGTGAGAAGGAAATAACTTACCCGTTTTTACGGCTACATGCAGCCCCTAAATGGGAAGTTTATTTTCTCCTTAGCCCTGACCTCACAGCAGCACGATGCCGAGAACAAGCGCCAGCACCACACTGAACGCCACGCCATCGGCAGCGCGGAAGCGCAGCTCAACCATCGAGGAACGACTCTCTTGACTTGTTCCATACCCCCGCGCTTCCATCGCGACGGCCAAATTCTCCGCGCGGCGCAAGCTGGTCAGGAAAAGGGGGATCAGCAACGGGAGCGCCTGGCGCGTGCGACGCAACAGGCCGCCGCGCCCCGTGCCCCAATCGGCGCCGCGAGATGCTTGCGATTTGGCGATGCGCTCGGCCTCGCGCGCCAACAACGGCAGGAAGCGCAGCGTCACCTGCACCATCAGGATGAAGTCGTGGACGGGCAAGCCCAGCCGGCCCAAGGGCGCGAGCAACGCCGACAGTCCGCGCACAATCTCGGTGGTGGCGGTGCAGAACGAGAGCAGGCTAATGGTCAGCACCAGCGCCACGAAGCGCAACATCAGCAGCGCCGCCTGCTCCAGCCCCGCGCCGGTGAGGTGCACCGGCCCCCACGCGAACCAGAGCGCCGTCTCCCCCTGGGGCGCCAGGAAGAGCTGCAAGACCGCCAGGATAATGATAAAGGGCAAGGGGGGCCGCAATCCCTCCAGCGCGTAAGGCAGCGGGATGCGCGCCAGGCGCAACGCGCCGATCACCGCCGCGACCGCCAATCCCAGCCCGAGCAGGCCGGGCGCAAAGGTGACGGCCAACACCAGTAGCGCGCCGCTGACCAGGCGCGTGCGTGGATCCAAGCGGTGGATAATCGAGCCGGTGGGCAGATGCTGTCCAATCGTGACGAAGCGCTGAAATTCAAAGTTGCTCATCGTTTCGCCTCCACCACCTGCTGAAGCGCGCGCCCCAACGTCTCGACACGCACAATCCCCGCCGGAAGCGGCCAGCCGCGCGCGCGCAAGCCCGCGACGAGGCGCGTGACCACCGGCGCTTCCAGTCCCAACGCCCGCAGGCGCGATCCCCGCGCAAAGACCTCGCACACGCTGCCCGATAGCGCCGTCGTCCCCTGATCGAGAACGGTGAGCCGCCCGGTCAGCGCGGCTAAGTCTTCCATCTGATGGGAGGAGAGCACCACGGTCATCCCCTCGGCCAGCAGCGCGCGCAGATGCGCCAACACCTCGCGGCGCGATCCCGGATCTAAGCCGGCGGTCGGCTCATCTAAGAGCAGCACGCGCGGTTGCAGCGCCAAGATCGAGGCCAGCGCGACCTTCCGGCGCTCTCCGCCGCTCAGCGTGAAGGTCAGGCGATCCTTGAAGGCCTCGAAGTCCAATCTCACCAGCGACATCGCCCAGCGGACGCGCTCGCGCAACGCGGAGCGATCCAAGCCCGCCAGGCGCGGGCCGTAGGCGATCTCGTCGCCGACATATTGCTCGAAGATCTGCACCTCCGGCATCTGGAAGGCCAATCCCACCGAGCGCCGCACCGCCTTCAGATCGACGTCCTCGGCGTTGAGGTCAAACGCGCCGACGCGCACCGCTCCCTCCTGGGGAAGCAACAGGCCGTTGAGGTGCTGCATCAGTGTGGATTTTCCCGCGCCGGTCGCGCCCAGAAGGCCGTGCGCCTCGCCCTCCCCCACGGTGAGCGAGACCGCGCGCAACGCCCGCCGCGCCAGCGGCGTGCCGCGCAGGTAGATGTGGCCCAAGTCGCGCACCTCAATCAGGGGATCGGGTGGCGCCGGCGCTGAGGACGGCGCAGGCAATGCTTGGGCCTCGCTGCGATGCGGGAGCGCATCCACTGCCGCAATGAGATCCTCAATGGTGAGCACGCCTTGGAGTAAGGCAGGGAAGGTCGCGCGCAGCGTCTGCGCCAACTCGGCGGCGGGCGGCAGCGCCAGGCCCAGCGCGCGGAGCTTGTCTTCCTGGGCGAAGATCTGTTCCGGCGGCCCCGACATCGCGATCCGCCCCTGATCCAGCACGATGACGCGCTCGGCGTCCAGCGCTTCCTCCATAAAGTGGGTGATGGCGACGATGGTCAGCCCGTCGCGATGGAGGTCGCGCATCTGCGCGCGGACGACGCGCCGGCCGGCCGGGTCTAGCATCGCGGTGGCTTCGTCGAAGACGATGCAGCGCGGGCGCATCGCCAGGACGCCGGCCAGCGCCAATCGCTGCATCTGCCCCACCGAAAGCAAGTGCGGCGGGCGCTCCCGCTCCGCCCAGAGCGCCACGCTCTCCAGCGCTTCGCGCACCCGCGCGCGGATCTCGGCCGCCGGCAGGCCCAGGTTCTCCAGACCAAAGGCGACATCTTGCTCGACCACCGTCGCCACGATTTGATCGTCCGGGCGCTGGAAGACCATGCCGACGGCCCGCCGAATCTCGGGCCAGCGCGCCGGATCGCGTGTGTCGGCGCCCGCGATATGGACGCGACCAACATCCGGCGTCAGCAGCGCGTTGATGTGGCGCGCCAGCGTCGATTTACCGGAGCCGTTCGCGCCGACCAGCGCAACGTACTCGCCTGGGGCGATCTGGAGGGAGAGCTGATTCAGCGCGGGGGCTACATCGGCGCCGCCGTGAGGGTAGGTATAGGTTACATCATCCAAAGTGATCAAAGGCTGTTCTGTAATCATCATCCCAAGTATAAAGGCGGTTGGGCAGGGGGCAAGGGGGTACTTATGCGTAGTTAAGTCACAAAAAACACCACTCCGCTATCGCTCCGAGGCTTACTACGAACTAAATCACATCTACTTCCATCTACTTCCATCTACTTCCATCTACTTCCATCGGCTTCCATCTACTTCCATCGGCTTCCATCTACTTC
>CAZCAI010000018.1:0-10375 GCA_964496595.1 uncultured Anaerolineales bacterium | reverse complement strand
CTTCCATCTACTTCCATCGGCTTCCATCTACTTCCATCGGCTTCCATCTACTTCATCTGCTGATATAATGAGATGTATGAACCAAAATGACAAAATATCTTTACATACAGAGCCTAACCAGCGCGTGTTGATCGGGTTAAGCGGCGGGGTGGATAGCGCGGCGGCGGCGGCGCTGCTCCAATCGCAGGGCTATGCCGTCGAGGGGATCGCGCTCCAGTTATGGCAAGCGCCCACGACGCCCGTCGCCTCCGGCTCTGCGGCCGCATCGACGGTAGCGGCGGCGCTGGGCATCCCTTGTCATATCATCGATGTGCGCTCGCGCTTCTACGAAACGGTCGTCACGCCGTTTTTGGATGCTTACGCGCAGGGGCGCACGCCCAATCCTTGTGTGCGCTGCAATCCGACCCTAAAGTTCGCCGTGATGTTGGAAGCGGCGGATCGATTGGGCGCGCAATGGATCGCCACGGGTCACTACGCCCGCGTCCAACGTGATGCGGATGGTACGGCCCATCTGTGTCGCGCCCGAAATCGAGAGCAAGATCAAGCGTATATGCTCTATCGCCTGACGCAGCGCCATCTCCGGCGGCTGTTGCTGCCGCTGGGCGAGCTCGCATCGAAGGCGGAGGTGCGGGAAATCGCGCGGCAGCGGCAACTTCCCAACGCGGCGCGGCGGGATAGTCAGGACTTGTGTTTTATGAGCGGTGGGGATTATCGAACACTGATCGCTAAGTTGCGCCCGCAAAGCCTCCGGCCGGGGCCGATCTATGACGAGGCCGGCCATCGCCGAGGTGAACATCGCGGGCTGGCGCGTTACACGGTCGGGCAGCGGCGCGGGCTGGGGATCGCCGCCGCCGAGCCGCTCTATGTGATCGCGCTGCGCCCGGAGGAGAACGCCGTGATCGTCGGGCCGGCCAGCAGCTTAGAACGGCGGCGCTGCACCCTGGCGGAGATGACCTTCCCAACCGGCGCGCCGCCCCCGCCGCGCTGCGCAGCGGCTTGGGACAAGCCTCAGCCGACCTTCGAGGCGCACGGGCGGATTCGCTATCGCGCGCCGCTGATCCCGGTGACAGTGAAAATGGAGGACGCACATCGCGCCGAGGTGACGTTACACAAGGCCCAGCGCGGCCTCGCGCCGGGGCAATCTCTGGTGCTCTATCGGGATGACGAGGTCATCGGCGGGGGGATCATCCAAACAGTCCCAAGCCATCCAACTATCAAGAAAGAAAGTTGAGTCAGCTATTTATGCGAAGTCTTAGCAGGGAACCAGATCACATTTTAGTTGTCGACGATAATAAAGAAATTCGCAACTTCCTCAAGGGGCCGGTACTGGAGATGAACGGGTATCGCGTGACGGTAGCCGGGGACGGCGCCGAGGGGTTAGAACTGGCAACACAGCTTGAGCCAGATCTCATTTTGTTGGATTACGAGATGCCTCGCCTGAACGGTATCGAGGTGCTGCACAAGCTCCGCGAGCGCGAGATCAAAATCCCGGTGATTTTGATCACCTCCTACGGCTCCGAATCGGTCGCCGTGGAAGTTTTCCGGCTGGGCGTGCGGGATTATGTCACCAAGCCCTTCACCATCACGGGCATCCTCGGCGCCATCGAGCGGGTGTTGGATCAAGTGCATATCGAGCAAGAGCGCGATGATCTGCTTGTCAGATTGCAGCAGGTCAATGCCCAGTTGACGAAACGGATCAATGAGTTGGACACGCTCTACCACGTCAGCAAATCCGTTACCACGCTGAGAGAGCGCGAGAAATTGCTGGAGCGCATCATCGATGCGGCGCTGTATCTCACCCACGCGCAAGACGGGATACTCGTGCTCTTCGATCCCAAGTCGGGCAATCTCTCTACCCAGGTGCGCCGGGCGCGAGCGGGCAATCAATATCACTCGCCGGAGCAGCGCATCGATATCACCACCGGAACGTTGGGATTGATGATGAGCGTGCCGTTGCAGGTGGGCGGCAAAGTCCTCGGCGCACTGCGGATTAGCAACAAACGCAGTCGCGAGGGACTCAATCAGAAAGATCGGCAATTGCTGCGCATGTTGGGCGATTATGCGGCGATTGCCATCGAGAATTTCCGGCTGATCTCGGAGATCGAGACCCAGCAGGAGCGAGAGAAACGCGAAATCCGCAACCTATTCGAACATTACATTTCTCCCACGGTGGTCGAGCGGCTGCTCAAACAACCGCAAAGTGTCCGACCCGGCGGGCAGCGGCAAATCATCTCGATTCTCTTCGCCGATTTGCGGGGCTTCACCACCTTTACGGCCAACTCCTCGCCGGAGGCCCTGATGGCCGTGCTGAATCGTCACATAGCAGCCGCGACCGAAGTGATTTTAGAGCGACAAGGCACACTGGATAAATTTATGGGCGATGAGGTGATGGCCTTCTTTAATTCCCCGATACCGCAAGCAGATCATGCGCTCCGCGCAGTGCATGCGGGCTGGCAGATCGTCGAGATCACAAATAAGATTCACCAGCAGCTCCCAGTACAACAGCGGTTGGAGTTCGGCGTGGGCATCGCCACGGGGGAAGCGGTGGTCGGCAACATCGGCACCTCACAACTGGTGAACTACACCGCCGTCGGTCGCACTGTGAACAAGGGTCATACGTTGCAAGAGTTAGCGCCGGCCAAGAAAATCTGGATCTGCCGCCGGACTTACGAATTGACTCGTGATTATATTGAAACTCGCGAGCTGCCGCCGATCAATATCAAGGGCCAACGCCACCCCGAACCGATCTATGAGGTCACAGCGATTCAGAGATCAACTGATTCCGCGCCGAGGTAACGACGCAATCTATATCATTTCAGGAGGATGTATGACGGTTTTCTTTGATGTGGAAACTCAAAACACACTGCAAGAGGTGGGCGGGCATTATCCAGAGCGCTTGAAGGTCTCCGTAGCTGTCACCTACAACACGGACGCCGGGGCGTTTCATCACTACACCGAGGCAAAAATGCCGGCGCTGGTAGAGGAGTTACGAACGACCGATTTGGTCGTGGGGTTCAATCTCTACGGCTTCGACTATCCGGTGGTGCAGCAATACACAACCGAGGTCCAACTCGCCGCACTCCCGACCGTCGATATGATGGCGGCGCTGGAAAAGCAACTCGGCCACCGCATCGGGTTGGACGCCGTCGCCACGGCGACCCTGGGGATCAACAAAAGCGCCGATGGTTTACAGGCCGTGCGCTGGTGGCGTCAAGGCCGCCTTCAGGAGATTATTGAGTATTGCCAGCAGGACGTCGAGGTGACACGTCGCGTCTACGAGTTTGGAAAACTCCATCGCTATGTGCAGTTTTACGACAAAAGCTACCGGCTGAGGAAAGTGCCGGTAGCCTGGTAGCGGCGAACGAGACGACTCAAATTCCCCCAGCCGCTTCAGGCTTCTGAAAAACCCTCCCCGGCAAAGGAGTAGCCTACGCCCCAGTGCGTGCGAATATAGTGAGGTTTATCCGGGTCCTCTTCGATCTTGCGACGCAGGTAGCGGATGTACACGCTGAGGTAGCGGTCTTCTTCCGCGCATTCCGGCCCCCAGACATTGGTCAATAGCTCCTCGTGAGGCGCCACGCGCCCTTTTTGACCGACCAGATACATAAACAGACGAGATTCCGTCGGCGTCAGATCGATCACTTCCCCATCACGCTTGACCGTCCCATCGCGGAGATTGATATGGAGCACGCCATCGTCAAAGACAGCCTGCCACGCTGTTTGCGTTTCCATACGTTCCCGGCGCAGCACCGCGCGAATGCGGGCCGTCAATTCCTCGAAGCTACAAGGCTTGCGCACGTAGTCATCGGCGCCGAGCGATAGCCCCTTCACCACATCGGGCACGGTTCCCTTTGCGCTCAGCATAATGATGGGCGTGTTGCAGACATTGCGGAAGCGCTGACACGTCGTCCAGCCGTCCATTTGGGCCATCATAATATCCAAAACAATCACATCCGGTTGGATGTCATAGGCCATGCGCAAACCGGCCTGACCATCTTCCGCCAAGAAGACCTCAAAGCCCTCTCGTTTCAATCCCAACTTCATCAAATCCAACAGCGCATCGTCGTCATCAATGAGCAAAATTCTCTCTTTCATAACACCCCTTCACGCAATAAGGCCGTTCCAAGAAAATAAACCTCCCAACTATAAGCGATTTTCCGAGGGAAAAGCATCTGGTTTGGAAGGTTTTAATTGCTGGAACTACCTAAGCCACCCTCAATTCCAGGGATCGGATGCCGTCATTTTTGGGAAAAATAGGCCACCGTGCGGCGCAACCCCTCGTCTAAAGCGACCGTCGGCTCCCACCCCAGCGCCTGATGCGCCTTCTCCGCCGTGAGATAGGAGCGAAATGTCTCGCCCAACTTCGCCGGGCCGTAATAAGGTTCCCGCTCGTAGCCGGTAATCTCGGCCAGCGTCTGAAAAAGCTGATTCACGGATATCCCGATCCCCGTGCCAATGTTGTAAATTTCACCGGAGCCATCTGTTATCGCCAAAAGATTTGCCGCGACGCAATCTTCCACGTAGACGAAGTCCCGCACCTGCTCCCCGCTGCCGTTGATCGTGACATGCTCGCCACGGAGCATCTGATCCGTGAAAATCGCCGCCACGCCGGCCTCACCGTGGGGATCTTGGCGCGGGCCATAGACATTCGCATATCGCAAGACAGTGTAATCTAAGCCATAGTTCTCTTTATACAGATAGAGGTAAAGTTCAATGGCATGCTTGCTCACACCATAGGGGGAAAGCGGGCGGATGGGATGCGCTTCATCGCACGGGAGGTATTCCGGCTCCCCGTAGACCGCGCCGCCAGAGGAAATAAGGATGAATTTCTTCACGTCAAAACGAACCGCACACTCCAAAAGATTCAGCGTCCCCAAAATATTCACATCCGCATCATAGCGGGGCTTCTCAGCCGAAAGACGGACATCAATTTGAGCAGCGTGGTGATCAACGAAGTCCGGATGTTCCGCCTCAAAGACATCTGCTAACGCGGCGCTCCGAATATCCACCTCGTAAAATTTCGCCTGGGGATTGAGATGCTTCAAGCTGCCGGCCGACAAATTATCGACCACGACCACCTCGTATCCCTGCGCTAAGAAAGCATCCACCACATGAGACCCAATAAAACCGCAGCCCCCTGTGACCAACATTTTTTGCATCTTCACACCTCTCCCTATAAGATAATTCTAATACTTAGCAGTTTAAAGATTGTTAATAAAAAACTAAAAAGATACTAATACATTGCGGCGGAAGTCCCTCCTCAGTTAGCCCCGCTCAGAGCGGATCGTCAGATCCGCGACTATACGTCGGAACGGGGAACTGACGTTCCCCTTGGAGCAAATTCAACTGGGGAATTATTTGTGCCGTGTTGTACTAATGCCTTAATAAGAAGTCGCGGACTACTATCACAAGGGCTATGAACCCCACAAACATGCACATCTTCGCTGCACTTAGGAGCTATCCAGAGAGTTGTCCGGTGAAATCCAAAAGTCCCATAGGTCAAAAACCTGATCCACCGAAGGAAGATTACCAACATCTGAGTGGGAATCCTGGGGAAATTAAATCTGAGGGTCTTTTGGAGTCTGTCGAATGCCCTACGAGGCCTTTAAAAGGGCCGGCGGCGAATGAAGGGGTTCAACCATCGGCGCGGCGGCGAATCCGCTAAGATGTGAAGTCTAAAACAGCTAACGGACGCTCTCCTCTTCCAGATTGAAATAATAGCCCTCGCCCCACACGGTGTGGATATAAGTGGGGCTTTCGGGATCTGATTCAATCTTCTGTCGGAGCCGATAGATATATTGTTTGATCAGGTCCAAATCGCCCGTCCGCTCAAATCCCCAAATTCGAACGAGGATAGCGTCATGGGTGAGGACTTTCCCGGCGTGCCGGATTAAAAGACGCAGCACCTCGAATTCTTTGGGGGTCAAATGCACCACACGATCATTGATCTCTAACTCATGACGATCCAAGTGCAAGACAACCGCATTATCAGAAAACAAAACATCGGGGGTGATGTCTTTGCGATCATTTCCTCGACGGAGTGCAACCCGCAAACGACATAATAACTCGGAAAAATCATACGGCTTGACGATGTAATCATCGCCTCCGGCGGAGAATCCTTGAACGATATTCTCAATCGTACCCTTGGCCGTCACGAAGATGATGGGCGCGGCGGTCATCTCCCGCAGCCGCCGACAGACTTCAAACCCATCCATACCGGGCATCATCACATCCAAAAGGACGACATCCGGGCGCGTGCGATAAGCAGTATGCAATCCGCTTTCGGCCCCATCCGCCAACATGACCTCGTAGCCTTCACCTTCCAGGAGTAGACGAAGCATCTTGAGAGCGTCTCTCTCGTCATCAATCACCAATACGGTAGCTTTGTTACGCATCCAATATCACCTTCTTATCCCCTGCTCCCCCACAATTCAGGCCGAACTTCTGCTTAACGCACAACTCCTTGCAGCGCTTTAAAAGCCACAAGGGGTTATCTGGCAAAATCGTTACTGGCTTAAAGTATTCACCACCCTTCGAATAAAAAATGGCGCATACTTTGTGACACTAACCAAAACCCAAAAAGCTCTAGGTCTCTTCGAACACCACGGTCAATTGGGCAAAGCGCACGAGATCGCCAGAGTGCAGACGGATGGGGCGATGAGGCAACAACCGCACCTCGTTGACGTAGGTGCCGTTCGTGCTCTGCAAATCCTCCAGGAACCACCCCTCTTTCTTTCGCAGCAGGCGCGCGTGACGTCGCGACATCCCGGCGGTGACGCCGCCATAGGGATCGAGGTCGATATCCGGCGGGCGGGAGAGCCGGGGATCCATCCGCCCGATTAGAACTTCATCCAGCGGGGGAATCGGCACGGAGGCGCCGGAGGTCGCGATGAAGAGGCGCGCCTGTCCTTCTCGGCTGGTGGGATGAATGTCGATGCGGCTGGTAATCATCCGCGCTGTCAAGGAATCCGATGGCGTGGGCGTCGCGCGTTCCATGCGATGCAATACCCGTTGCAAATCGCTGACGAAGCTCTCCATCGAGGCATATCGCGCCTCTGGTTGACGCTCCAGGGCGCGCATCAGGACGGTTTCCATCGACTTGGGCACTTGGGGATTGAAGCGCCGAATCGACTCCGGCGGCTCGTGCAGGCGGAGCATCATCGAATCTGCGGGCGTCTCCGCCTCGAAGGGGAGACGCCCGGCCAACATCTCATAGAGCACAATGCCCAAACTGTAAATATCGGCCCGATGATCAACCTCCTCAGCCGCCACCTGCTCCGGCGAGAGATAGACGGCCGTCCCCAAAATCGATCCGGGCTGTGTGATGCGCTGCGCCGATCCGACAATCTTCGCTAAGCCGAAATCGACCAACAAGGGCCAATCGGATTGGGCCAGAAGGATGTTATCGGGCTTGACATCACGATGGATGACCCCATGGCGATGAGCGTGCGTCAACGCCTCGCCGACGGGAATGATCAATTTAAGAGCGTCCACACAGGGAAACGTCTTCCCCTGCATCTGCCGGGCCAACGATCCGCCGGGGACGTATTCCATAATGATGTAGGCAATGCCGCGCTGCCGATCCTCACCGTAGTTGAAGATGGTGAGGATATTAGGATGCCGCAATGCCGCGATGGCGCGGGCTTCCCGCTGAAAGCGTTTCAGGAACTGGCGCCCACCCGATTCCTTGATTCGCAAGATTTTAATGGCGACCCAGCGCTCCAACTGCTGCTGGTAAGCGCGATAAACCGCCGCCGCCCCACCCCGGCCAATCTCCTCTGTGATACGATGTCCTTCAATGACTTGACCAATCCACTCCGACATATTCCCCCCGTTTATCTTCACAACGTCAGGCTGACGACGCTGTTTTTAGTAGCGCCAGCGCGGGCATAATTTATGGGCGACTGGCGCGTTGGTGAGGTTACGTTCCCCTGAGCCATCCACATTGACGATATAAACATCCGAAGCGCCTTCATTTCCTACCGGTCTGAGGTAGTAGAGGTATGATCCATCGGGAGAGAATTGGGGCGGCCAGGCGTCAGAAGTATATCCTGCGAGTTGATAGTAGCTATCCCCTCCGGCCCGCACGGCATTGACCGTCCGATCCACGGTGAAGATCGCTATCTGGCTGTCAGGCGACCATTGCACGCCCGCCGCCTTATTCAGGGCGCCTTGGTAGACAAACCTCCCCGCCGAGGGATCCGCCGCCGGCTCCATCGTGACGGAATACCCGGCGCCCTCGATAAAATTCGTGACCAACTTCCATTGTTGATCCGGCGAAAGACATACGTCCGTGCGCTCCGTGACGTTGCATTTACTCACGCCGGCCAAGCTCACCACCTGACCATCCAACGTGGAGGCCGTTGATCCACCGGCGCAGGTTGAGTGATTGTAGTCGGTCAGGCCGATCTCTTGCATTCGGCTCCACGCCGGATCTGTGGAGTAGAGGCGATAATCCTCGCCAATTTTCACGGTGAAGACGATGCGTCCGATGTCGCCCGTGGGCGGGGATGTCGGTTCCTCGGTGGATTCCTCTGTAGCCGGCGTGGAGGTCGGCGCGGTGACGACCGGCGCACTGCCCTGCCCGGCGGTAATATCATCGATGTAGATCGTCCCCTGGCTCGCGCCGCCGCCGGGCCGATCCAACACGAGCGCGTAGAACTTCACAGGATAGTCGACGACGCCGTTATCCGGGCCGGAGATGTGGCCCGACGGCCACTCCTGCCCCGGCGCCAGGTAACCGGATTTTTGCTGCCAGCCCGCGCTGCCCACGCGACCCAGATGCACGGCCCAGATCTCACCCGCCGCATCTTGAATCCAGAGGTTCAAGAAATGGCTGGAGCCATCGCCATAGACCCACGCCGAGAAGTAGTTGGGCTGCCCTCCGATGCTGCGCGGCTGGCTGAAGACGACGTAATCGTCCTCCACCGCCGGGAAGTTATAGGTGAGTTTGGCCGAGTAGCTGCCAGTTTTGGCCTGCGCGCTCGATTGGCTCAATTCCCCGTAAGATTGATCGCCGCGTCGCCACGTTCCCCATTGCTCGAAGGTCACCAAAGCGTTAGAAGACGCCGTCGATTGTGAGGCCGGCGTCGAAGTAGCCGCTGCATCTGAGGCGGGCGTGGGCGTCACTCTGGGTGTGGGCGATGGTGAAGGGGAAGGTGTAGCCGTCGGCGTCTCCGTTCCATCATTGTCATCATCATCATCCACGCCGCCTCTCGGCGTCGAAGTAGGATCCACATCTGCGGTCGCGGTCGGCGTAGGCGTAGCGGTCGCTTCCTCAGTGGGGGTGACTGTAGGGGTCGAGGTGCTCGTTAAGGTCGGCGAAGGCGTCGGGGTCAAAGGCGGTGAAATTGCAGCTAGCAGCCGGGGGCCAAAGGCAAACCCCCCGCCCACTAATCCCACCAGGATAAGCGCGATTAATCCCCAGCCCCATACTGGCATCCGGCGCCGGGCGTCCATCCGACCGGTCAAGACGCGCGTGTCGCCCTTCCCGCCCAGATCGCCGGTGGAAGCTCGACGCCGCATCGCCTCCCAATCCGTGATCACGCGCCCCAGCCCCTTCGCCATCGCGGCGGCTGTGTCCCAGCGCTTGGAGCGGGCCAACTCCAGGGACCGCTCAATCGCATCGGAGGTCTGACGGCTCACGCCCGACGCAACGGAGCGCAGCGGCGCGAATTCCTCCGGCGCCGCGATGCGCAATGTGGCCGTGGGCGGAGCCTCCCCGGAGAGCGCGTGGTAGAGCGTCGCGCCTAAGGCGTAGATGTCGCTGCGCGGTTCGGTGTGGCCGGTCGCCGCGCCATACTGCTCCGGCGGCGCATATTGCGGCGTACCCATCCCGCGCATTGCCGTCTGCGTCCGAGGGTCGTTGGGGTCCCATAGCTTGACCAGGCCAAAATCGACCAACACCGCCTGCCCATCGGAGCGGATGATGATGTTCTGGGGTTTGATGTCGCGATGAATGATGCCGCGACTGTGGCAATAGGAGAGCGCATCGAGGAGTTGCTCGGCCCACTCCAACACCTGCGCTTCTGACAGAGCGCCGTCGCGGTTGATGCGCGCCGCTAAGCTGTCGCCCTCGACAAATTTCATCACCAGATAGCTGCTATCCCGTTCTTGGAAGAAGTCGGTGACGCCCACCAAATTGGGATGATCCAGGCGCGCCAAGATAATCGCCTCTTGACGGAACTGTTCCTGGAGTTGGGCCAGATTTTCAGAGGACAAACCCGGCTGGACGAACATCTCCTTTAGCGCAACGGGGATATTGAGACGGCCATCCCAAGCGTGATAGACGGCGCCCATTCCACCCTCACCCAAGGGCTTGATGACGCGATAGCGATTTTGTAGTGTAACACCTGGTTGTAACATTATATTCCTC
>CAZCAI010000017.1:22624-42175 GCA_964496595.1 uncultured Anaerolineales bacterium | reverse complement strand
CGATCCCCTTGGAGCCGTTGGCTTATGAAACCTTCGCAAGGTTCGAGGTATCCTCCGCCAGCGAGCGCTCGCGCAAGATGCGCTGGATCGCTTTGAGCAACGGGCCTTGCTGCTCGTAGCCCTGCTCGCCCAACTCGCTGAGGCCGAGATAGATCTCCCGCCGGCAGCGCCGGATCAGGCCGAGGGCCAGCCGGTAGAGCGATGTCTCGCGCGCGGCGACCTCCTCCGCGTCCGTCCAATCCTTGCCCACCGGCCAGCGCCGGCTCAGCACGTAGGGATGCGTCAGCGGCTGATAGAGGCGCTCCCACCAGCCATGGCTGCCCACGTTGAGCCAGCACTGCACCTCGACCGGCTCGTTGCGCAGCAGGAAGGTGTAGGCCGGCGCCAGCAACACCGCCGGCTCCGACGTATCCTGCCAGCGCGTGAGATATTGCGCCGCGATCACGCCATCCTGCACCATCGCGATGTACTCCCGCCCCGGCGGATGCACGACTTCCGGCGGGATCGCGGCCGCGGTCTCCTCCGATTCCTCTTCCTCATTGCTGCTCGAAGTCCCCGCCCCCGGGGACGTGATATCGCGGAGGATGTGGCGGAACTTGCGCACCGACTCGATCAACATCGCCGTCACCTTCCCGGCGTCCAGATCCTCGTGGAAGCCGTAGCCCGGCTGCGAGAGCAGTTCGCCGAAGAGCCGCGCCAGGAAGTGATCCAACGGCGCCGCCTCGCCCCCCCCCTCCTCCGCCACCTCCTTGATGTAGGTCGCCAGCCACATCCGCAGCGCCTCGTAGCGCCCGCCTAACAGGAACGTGACCCGTTCCTGCATCTCCGCCTGGATGCCGTCGAAGGTCGCCAGCGCGGGCCGCCCCTCGCTGACCTGATAGAGAATATCGGCCAGAAGCTGCGCGCGCACCAGGTCTAAATCGGCGATGGCGTGCATCAGGGCGTAGGCCACATCGTAGCGCGTGGGCACGAGGCCCCAGTCGGGATGGGCGAGCGCGGCCAGCGTGAGCAGCGTCTGCGTCGCCGGCTCCTCGCGCAACGCCCGCGAGGGGCGATGGGAGCGCACGGGCACCTCGCGCTGCTGGAGGCGATGCACCAGCGAGAAACGCAGCGCATCGGAGAGGAAGGGCGCCAGCACGACAATCTCCTCCGGCGCGACGCCCTCCTCGTGCACCAGCGCGGCAATCTCGTCGGCGACCCAGTCCAGCATCTCCGGGTGATAGCGGCAATGCGCGAAGTGAATCGGCAACGCATCACCCGGTTCATCTTCGCCCGACGATGGCGCGGGCGCCGACGCGGCCAGGGGCAACGCCTCCGGCACCAGCGCGTGCGCGAACGCTTGCAGCGCCGGCGTGGTGACGTAGGAATCGGTGAAGGTCACGTCCCTGTCGCAGAGATCGCGGATCATCCGCGCGCTCTCCGGGTCGGCGCCCAAGAAGCTGCGATAGCCCGCCGCCTCATCGAAGATCACCAGCGCCGATCCAGCGCGCGGCAGCCAGGCGTAGATCAAATCGTGGGCGACGGGCGTGTCCTCCTCGACGTTGTCGACGATCAGATGCGGATAACTCTCCAGCAGATAATCGCGGCAGAGCGGCTCCGGCCACAGATGCTCGAAGAACAGCTCGATCTGGAGCGAGAAATCCAACAGATTGTGCGCCAAGCAATAGCTGCGGAAGCGCATCGCGCAGGTCTGGGCCTCATCGTAGACGTGGGCCTGCGCCGGCTCGCCGATCCACGCGCCCTTGAGGCGCTCCGCGATCTCGGCGGGCGGGAAGCCCACCACGGCGGCCTTGTTCAGGTTGTCGATAATCTGGCTGTAGAGGCGATGGCGGTCAATGGTGATCGTATCGAAGTAACCCGTCTCCAGCAGCGGATTGACGATGCGAGCCATATAGTATTGCGCCGTCTCCAGCGTGAGAAAAATGGGACGCTCGTCGGGATGCCCGAAACCGGCCTCCGGCGCGACCAGCGGCCAGAAGAGGTCGATCATCCGGCGGGCGAGGCCGCCCACCGTCGCGACGTTGACCAGGCCGCCATCGACCGCGTCGGGTTGACGGCGCGCCGCCTGATAGGGCGCGGCCAACGTCCGCTGCGGCGTGAGCACGAGCACCTCCGCCGCCGGCGCGCCCGCCTCCAGCAGATGCAACATCCGCCGCACCCCGACCGTCGTCTTACCCGTGCCGGCCGGCCCTGCTAAAAAGATCGTCTCCTCCAACGGCGCCTCCACCAGCGCCGCCTGATGCGGATCCAACGTCAGATCTAAGATGTTCACACGTTCACTCCGGTTTACAAAGAATTAAGAATTGCGAATGATGAATTGCGAATTGCGTGTCAAGTCCTAAAATACGTTTTACGAGCTGACTCATTCAGAACAAAACACACCAGAACCAAATCCCCCCACGTCCCCATTGTACCACGCTACCCCCAATTGCGCATTTGACCACCGGGCGATCTCTTTTATAATCCATTGCGGTCGGGGTGATTTGCTGACACCTCAAAAGATCAAATTACGAATTGCGAATTTAGAATTTTGAATCTTTACTCAACAGCACTATTCGCAATTCGCAATTCTAAATTCCAAATTGCGGAATCGGCTGCCGGAAAGATTTCCTAAATATAAAAATTCACAACAATTACACCGCACCTAAGAGGTGCAAATGGAGGCACTATGACAGAAGAGAAGCGTTATCCTATGGCCGATGCCGTCCGCGCGGCCTACGAAGCTGGCGAGGAAGACGAGGCGCTGGAGCCGTTGGTGCTCGTTGATGAGGCGGGCGCGCCGATGGGCCGCATCGGCGATGGCGACTATGTGATTTTCTACGACATTCGCGGCGAGCGCGAGGTCGAACTGACCAGCGCGTTCGTCTCACCGGAGTTCGATCACTTCCCGCACCAGCCGATGGACGTCCACTTCGCGACGATGATCGAATATGCCAGCGATCTGCCCGTGCGCGTGGCCTTCCCGCCCCAGGGCGAGATCGAAAACACATTAGGCGAGGTCGTCAGCGCTCACGGGCGCAAGCAGATCAAGATCACCGAGTCGGAAAAAGAGATCCACGTCCGCTACTTCCTCAACGGCAAGCGCGAGATGCCCTTCCCCGGCGAAAGCCGGATCACCGTGCCCTCCCCGGAGGTGATGGACTACACCGCCACGCCGGAGATGAGCGCTAAGGGCGTCGCCGAGGCCGTCATCGAGGTGATCGAGAACGCACCGGAGCAGGAGCTGATCGTCGTGAACTTCGTCAACGTGGACGTCGTCGGCCACATCGAGGATCGCGAGGCCGTGCTCAAGGCCGTGGAGGAGGTCGACCGGCGCGTGGGCGAGGTGGTGGAGGCCGCCCAGGCCCACGGCGTGACGCCCATCGTCACCGCCGATCACGGCACTGTAGAAGAATGGCTCTACCCCGATGGGATGGTGGACACCGGCCACACGAACAATCGCGTCCCCTTCATCATCGCGGACCCGGCCCTGCGCGACGTGATCCTGCGCGAGGGCGACGACCTGACCGACGTCGCGCCGACCGCGCTCCAACTGTTAGGTCTGCCGCAACCCGACGAGATGACGGGCGCCTCATTGCTGCCCGAGAGCGTCGAGCGCCGGCGGCGGCGCGTGCTGCTGGTCATCGCTGATGGCTGGGGCATCCGCGACGAGGCCTACGGCAATATGATCCAGGAGGCCGACACGCCCGTGATGGATCGCCTGCTGGCCAACTTCCCCAACACGCGATTAGCGGCGGCCGGCCCGGCGGTCGGGATGCCGGAGGGCACCGTGGGCAACTCCGAATCGGGGCACACGCACATCGGGGCGGGGCGGCGCATTCTCTCCGATCGCGTCCGCATCGACCGGGCGATTGAGGATGGCTCGATCTTTGAGAACGAGGCCTTCTTATGGGCGATGAACGGCGCCAAGCGCGACGGAACGAAGCTGCATCTGTTGGGGATCGTCTCGTTTTACAGCTCCCACGGGGATGTGAAGCACCTCAAGACCCTGATGGAGATGGCCCAGCGTGAGAACGTGCCGGAAGTCTACATCCATTCGATGCTGGGCCGGCGCGGCGAGCGGCTGGGCAGCGGCGCGCACTACATCGAGTTGGTCGAGAAAGAGGGCGAGCGCCTGGGCGTCGGCGCCGTCGCCTCGGTCATCGGGCGCTTCTGGAGCTTGGATCGCGAGGAAAACTGGGATCGCATCGAGAAGAGCTATCGATGGCTGGTGGAGGGCAAGGGCTGTCCGGTACTATCCATCACACCCGGCGCTAAAGCACCGGGCTAAAAGAACAAAGCCTCCTTCGGAGGCTGGACGTACTAGCCCGCAGGGCTTCGTTCTTTTAGCGCGGGGACTTCCATCCCCGCGCGGCGAGGCGACAACCGAAAGTCCATAAGACTTCCATAAAGCAATCACCCACCCGCCAGGAGGCTCGGAGCTTTCTGGCGGGTTTCTTCATGCTGGGCGAACCAGGCGCGGGCCTCGGCCTCGTCGCGATGCATTTGGCGGATCAACGCCTCCGCCGAATCGAATTTCACCTCGTCGCGCAGGCGATGCAGAAAGTCCAACCGCAACCGCTCGCCGTAGATGCGATCCGCGAAGGACATCAGGTAAGCCTCTACGCGGGGCGGTCGATGATTGAACGTGGGCCGCGTGCCGATGTTGGTGATCGCGCGGCAGCTGCCCTCCGCGAGATGCGCCCGGCAGACGTAGACGCCGTGCGCAGGCGCCAATCGCGCCGCAGGTAGATGCAAATTCGCGGTGGGGAAGCCCAGCGTCCGGCCGCGCTGATCTCCGCGCGCCACCTGCCCCGTCAGGCGATAGGGCCGCCCCAGGCAGCCGCGCGCCGTCGCCAGATCCCCGGCGCGCACGGCCCGGCGGATGCGGCTGCTGCGGACCGGCGCGCCATCCCAGCGCACCACCTCGTCGAAGACGTGCATCTCGAAGCCCTGCTCCTCGCCAATCGCCCGGAGCGCGGCGACATCGCCCGTGCGCTCGCGGCCCAGCGCGAAGTCCGGCCCGACCCACAGCCCGTGCAGGTTGAGATGCGTGCGGAGCTGCGCGGTGAACGCGCGCGGGGGGATCGCGGCCACTTTCTCGTCGAAGGGCGCCACGACGACGCCATCCACGCCCAAATCGGCGAAGATCGGCAGGCGATCGTCCAGATCGGAGAGCAGGCCGCAGTAATCGGGATCCAACACCTGCTGGGGCAGCGGATCGAACGTCAACACGACCGGCGACCATCCGGCGGCGCGCGCGTCGGCCACCAGCCAGCGGATCAACGCCTGGTGGCCCAGGTGCACGCCATCGAAGGCCCCGATGGTGAGGCCGGTCGGGTGTTCTGACATTAGATGTTCGATTCCGTGTTCAATCCACATAGCTCTCCTAAAGATAAGTTGCAAGTTACAGGTTGAAAGTTAAAAGTTAGCATTAGGTTTGACCGCAAACCCGAGAACCAAATAATTAGAAAAGAGGTCTGAATCGCGCTTACATACTGCCCCGCACTTCAATATTCGCAAAACTAAGTTACTAAATACCGAGAATTGCCGCTTGTGTACACACTTTTTACGGTACTTATATGTCTCGAATGGTATTTTTAGTAATTTAGAGTGCAATTATGCTTTTTGGTTTTGCGTTAATTCTGTCGAAACGACTTAAGAAGTGCGAGGGGCGATTCCGTGAATCTAATTATTCGATTTGTATCCGGCGGTCAAAGGTCACGTTAGCAGACCAAGGTGCAACGCACTTTACAGAAAAGGCGCTGTCCCATGCAGGATATGCCTGGCGACAAGCCCAAAAGTGCGTTGCACCTCAAGTCTAAACGGTTGTAAAAGTTTTTCTTCAAGGATCAGTTAATCATGCTCCGGCAAGACCAGCGTGGGACGCCAGCGCCCCTCGTCCACGGGGATCAACACCGCGACCAAGCAGCCCTCAGCATCCTCGGCCTGGAGGTGCGACGCCTCGACGCGCTCCGGCGTCAGCGGCAGCGCGATGGCCTGCCCGTAGCGCACAGCGCGCTCCTGCTGCGACGCAAGCTGCACGCTCGGCATGTCGTAGAGCGCGGCCTGCGGCGGGAGCATAGCCTCATCCAGCCGTTGCTCCTGCGCCAGCGCGTGGAGTTGATCCAACGTGTAGCTTTCTTCCAGGCGGAACGGCCCCAGGGCGGTGCGGGTGAGATCTGCAAGATGAGCGCCGCAGCCGAGCGCCTGCCCCAGATCGTGGGCCAGGCTGCGCACGTAGGTGCCGGAGGAGCAGCGCAGGTCAAGCGTCAGATCCGGGATGTCCCAGTTCACAATCTCCAATTGATAGATCGTCACCGAACGCGGCGCGCGCTCGATCTCTTTGCCCTCGCGGGCCAGCTCATACAGGCGCCGTCCTTGCACGCGAACGGCAGAGTACATCGGCGGCGTCTGGGCAATTTCCCCCTCGAAGGCGCGGAGCGCCGCCGCAACGGCCGCGCGATCCATATCGGGCGGAACCGGCGCCTGCGAAACCACCTCGCCCTCGCCGTCGTAGGTCGTGGTCGCGACGCCCAGGCGGATCACGGCGCGGTACGCCTTATCGGCCCCCACGATGAACTGCGTCAATCGCGTGGCCGGCCCCACCAGGACAACCAGCACGCCGGTCGCCAGCGGATCCAATGTGCCGGTGTGGCCCACCCGGCGGATGCCCGTGATCCGCCGCACGGCTTGCACCACATCGTGCGAGGATTTCCGAGAAGGCTTGTTGATGTTCAAGACGCCGATCATTTTGCCACCCAGCAATAGCGGGCCAAGTTTACGTGTTTTCCTCGATGAAAGCCTTGACGCGAGCCTCGACCAGATCCCGAATCTCGCGGAACTTAGCCAACTTCTCCTCGTCCGATCCCTCGAAAGCCGCCGGATCCTCAAAGCCCCAATAATCCCGCGCGACCACGCCGGGATAGACGGGACAATTGGCCTCCGCGTTGGAGCAGACCGTGATCAAATAGCCCACGTGGACGTGCTTCTTGATGTAGTCCTCCCAAATTCCCTTGGGATGATGACCATCGGCCTCCAGATCGATCCCCACCTCGTTCATCACCTGGAGGGTGTAGGGATGAATGGGGGCCGGCTCCAGGCCGGCGCTGTGCGCATCGAAGTGCTCGCTGTCGTATTTGCGCAGAAACGCCTCGGACATCTGGCTGCGGGCCGAATTGTGGGTGCAGAGAAACAACACGCGCGTCTTGTCTGCCATCTTGAGCCTCCAAAATAGGGTTGATTTATGAAAAACGCTACTCCCCATTATACCAGAGTTGATCTAGAGCATAAACCGCAGCGCGGCGGAAGTTCTTCCCCAGTTAGCTACGCTCGGAGCGGATCGTCAGATCCGCGACTCTACGTCGGAACGGGGATCTGACGATCCCCTTGGAGCAAATTTAACTGGGGAGTCATTTATGCCGCACTGTACCAGGGTTTTCCCATTTTGTGATTATGCCCCATTCGCTCCAAGCGGATTGCCAAATCCGCGTCTCCGGGGCATATTTTGAACGTGTTTTTATCTTATGCAAGAAAAACGTGGATCTGGCGATTCCCTTGGAGCGAGAATGGGAAAGCCCTAGCCACGATGTAATTCACGATAGACTATTGCTCTCTGTTGCTGATATGCTAAACTTTAGTTAGCTTCCCGGAAGGTAGAAGGCGCAGGTCATATACAGGGAAAGGAGCCGAAAGATGACAATGCAGCGCGGACTATTGAATTTCGTGACGATATGTTTAGGCCTGGGGCTATGCGCCCTCGGCTGGTTGGCCGTGGGGGATGGCGCGGCGGCCCGCGCCCCCGCCAGGGTGATCGATGTGCCGGGCGAGTACGCTACGCTCAAAGAGGCGATGACAGCGGCGCAATCGGGCGATACGATCCAGGTCGCGGCCGGGACGTACAACGAGAGCGGGCTGAGTCTCCCGGCGGGCGTCTCGCTGATCGGCGCGGGCTGGGAGACGACCATCATCGATGGCGAGGGCGTCACGGGCGCGGTGCTCTCCGCCGGCGCTGATACGCTGATCGCGGGCGTCGCCATCCGGGGCAGTGGCAGCGAGCACTTCGACGGCGGGATCTGGGTCAGCAACGGCGCGGTGACGGTACGCGAGGCGCGCCTGACGGACAACACGACCGGGCTGTGGGCGTGGTGCTTCGACGCCGCCACCTGCGATATCCACATCACGGTGACACAGAGCATTGTGGACGCAAATCAAAGCGGCGTCAACAGCAACGAGTGGGTGACGTTCACGCTGCGCAACAACACCTTCGCGCGCAACGCCAACAGCGCCGTGATCCTGAATAACGCGCACAGCCTGGCCGAAAACAACCTCATCATCAACACCACCCAGGTGGGGCTGAACAACGCGGGCGGCGCGTCCACACGCTACAATGATGTGTGGGGCAATGGGGAGGATTACGTCAACGGCGCGATGGGGCCGGGCAGCTTCTCGCTCGACCCGCTCTTCCGCGATGTGGCCCACGGCGACTACCGGCTCCAGGCCGCCTCCCCCGTGATCGATGCGGGAACGCCGCCGGGCGCCGATATGGGCGCGCTGGCCTTCACGCCCGTGGGCGCGCCGCCCGCCGCCGTCACGGTGACGCAGGCATCGACCCGCACGTGGGACGTGAGTTGGTCGGATGCGGGCGCCGAGGGATACTATCTCTACTACGGGCCGTGCTCGCGCGAGACGACGACGCGCGTGGATGCGGGCGCGGCGCTCGCGTATCAGATCACGGACGTCGCGGCGGCGGACGCGCACTACATCGCCGTCAGTGCCTACGATGCGCAGGGCCGGGAGAGCGCGGTCACCGTGGCGCCCGGACGCGCGGGCATCTGCCCCACAGCGCCGGCCAATCTGATGGCGGGCGCCTTCCCGGCGGGTCGCATCCGCCTGGCGTGGGAGAACACCACTTCGCTGGCGGCGGGCTTCCACATCGAGCGGGCGACCGGCGCGCTCACGCCGACGAGCTATACGCGCATCGCCACTATCCCCAGCGACACGCTCGTCTACACCGACACGCCGCCGATGTTGGAGGCAACCGCCTGGTATCGCGTGCAGGCCTACAACGCCGATGGCGTCTCACTGTACAGCGATCCTACCTACAACGCCACCTTCGATCAAGCGCCGAACGAGGACGAGCGCTATCTGCTGGTGCTCATCAACGAGGCGCGGGCCGCTCCCGACGTCTTTGGCTACGGCGAGATGACGCCCGTGCCGCCGCTGGCCTACAATCCGCTGCTCAACTACGCCGCCCGCTCGCACAGCCAGGCGATCCTCAATGCCGAATTCGCCTTCGGGCACGTGGGGCTGCTGGGACGCGGCCCCACCGAGCGCGCCCGCGCCGTCGGCTATCCCGGCGGCGTGGCGGAGAATCTCATCCAGGGGATGACCGGCCCGGCATGGGTCGAAAGCTCGCATCAGGCGTTTATGAACAGCGAGGGCCATCGCCTCAACCTGATGGGCGAGGGCTTCAACGAGGCCGGCATCGGCCATACGTATGACGTGCAGAAGGGCGGCGATAGTTACTGGAAGGGGCAGTATACCGAAACCTTCAGCGGCCGCCCCGACCTGACGCTGCCGCA
The DNA here is from genome assembly GCA_964496595.1 of uncultured Anaerolineales bacterium. Taxonomy (GTDB): domain Bacteria; phylum Chloroflexota; class Anaerolineae; order B4-G1; family SLSP01; genus JAAAOZ01. Next base: position 32,612 of record CAZCAI010000017.1, on the reverse strand, counting down.
CTTGCCCTCCGGCATCGTCGTGCCCTACGTGGGCGAGGAGACAACGACCTTCACCTACACCGTCAACTACTACCACGCGGGCGGGCTGGCGCCGACCTCGGCGCAGGTCATCATCGATGGGGAGGCGCGCGCGATGACGCTGGCGAGCGGCGCGGCGGATCACGGGACTTACCGCTACGCGACCACGCTGCCGGTGGGCGCGCATACCTATTACTTCGATTTCGGTTTCGAGGATGGGACGGCGCGCCTGCCGAGCACGGGCGCGTATAGCGGGCCAAACGTCTACGGCCCCGATCCCGACCTGTACGTGACCAAGCTCACCGCGCCGACGGGCGAGATCATCGCCAGCGTGCCGGTGAGCCTCACGGCAACGATCCATAACGCAGGGCTGGTCGCGGTGCAGGATGTGGACGTGCATTTCTACCGGGGCGATCCAGCGGCGGGGGATGCGCGGCTGCTGGGCGCGGAGAGCATCTCGCTCGGCGCGGACGAATCGCGCAGCGTCGCCAGCACCTGGATTCCCGTACTCACCGACTCATCTGATCTCTACGTCGTGGTCGATCCTGACGACGAAATCGCGGAATCCAACGAGGAGAACAACACCGCGCACACGCCGGTCATGGTCACGCCCGCGACTCTGCGCTTGACCAAGCAGGTCACGCCCACGGGCCTGGTCGCGTATGGGGAGGTGGTCACCTACACCGCGACCATCTCGGCGGCGCCGGGATCGCGCGTGCGGATCTACGATCCACTGCAAGATATTGAGGTGCTCCGGTTTGTGACGCCCGCGCCGGGCCTCGAGGCCACCGATAAGGCCATCACCGGCACGCTAGATCTGCCGATATCGCCGTTCACGCTCACCTTCGCCGCACGCGTGACCGCGCCCCGCCGCGCCGACGCGACCGTCGAGATCGTCAATCAAATCTGCGGCTATCCCTATGGGCGGGATGTAGAGGATTGCACCTGGTCCAACGCGGCGCGCATCCATTCGTATCGCCCCTACAATCCGCAGATTGAAAAATCGCGCACGCCGGCGGGATTGCTGGCGTACGGCGATGAGGTGACCTACACGCTGGAGATTCAGGCCGCGCAAGGCCGACAACTCAAGCTCTACGATCCGCTGCCCGATTTGACCTTCGACCGCTTCATCACGCGGCCTGAAGGCGTGATCTCGGCGGTCGGCGCACTCGGCGATATGGTCACCGGCACGTTAGAGGTCACGCCCACCGAGCAGGTCACGATTCAATTTGTGGCGCGGGCCGGTTTGCCGGGCACCATCGTCGTACCGGAGGTGATCACCAATCGCGCCTGCGTCTATCCCATCACCGGCACAGTGGCCGATTGTCGCTGGTCAAACACCGTCGTCAACCGGGAGCCATTTCACATCTATCTCCCCCTGATCCTGCGCAGTCACGACGACAATGCCGCGCCTTACGTGCCGCGCAATCCCTCGCCGGCGGATGGGGCCATCGCCCAAAGCCTGGCGGTCGATCTGCACTGGACGGGCGGCGATCCCGACGGCGACGCTGTCACCTATAAGGTGCTGTTAGATGCCGAGGTCGAGACACCGACGACCGTGATCTGCAACGACATCGCTGCGACGACGTGCGATCCCGGCGCGCTGGCGGCGGAGACGACCTACGTCTGGTACGTGATCGCCACGGACGCGCACGGCAAGAGCACGGCGGGGCCGGCCTGGTCATTTACCACGGCCTCGGCGCCGCCGGAAGGCTGGTTCGCTTATCTCAACTATTATCGCGCCGAAGCTGATCTCCCCCCGGTGACGGAGAATGCAGATTGGAGCGACGGCTGCGGGCTGCACTCGCGCTATATGGTCAAGAATGACTATCTGGGGCACGATGAGAAGCCGGGTAATCCGTGGTACACACCGGAAGGGGAGACGGCGGGGCAGAACAGCAACACGATGATCAGCTCTGATAGGAGCACGCCGGATGAATACGCGATTGATCTGTGGATGCAAGGGCCATTCCACGCGATAGGCATCATCGATCCGCGCTTGGGCAGCGTAGGATTCGGCAGCTATCGGGAGGAGATCGGCGTCTGGCGGATGGGAGCCACGTTAGACATCATTCGAGGCTTGGGCGATCTACCTGCCGAGGTGAGTTATCCCGTTTTCTGGCCGGGGGATGGAGCGCGGATGCCGCTGCTTTCGTACACAGGGGGCGAGTCGCCCGATCCGCTCAAGAGTTGCGCGGGCTACGTGACCCCGACCGGCCCGCCGCTGATCCTGCAGTTGGGCCAGGGAAACATCACGCCGGAGGTCACGGCGACCTCATTGAGGCGGGGAACGATCTCGCTGGCGCACTGCGTCTTCGACGAGACGAGTTACACCCATCCCGACGACGCGACGCAAGAACTGGGACGTAATATTTTAGGCGCGCGCGATGCCATCGTGGTGATGCCGCGTCAGCCGTTGCTGGCGGGCGAGACGTACAGCGTCAGCGTGACGGTCAATGAGGAGACCCACGCCTGGGCCTTCGTCGCGATGGGGGAAGCGGTGATGCAATCCAGCGAGTACGAGACGACGGAGAGCCGGATAAAGTAACAGAATTCACCCTTGCGAAGGTTCCAAACGGCCTTTGTCGCGGCGCAATTCCCGATCAGCCAAGCCAAGGAGCTTGGAGCGCGAGGAGCCTTTCGTAACCTTCGCAAGGGTTGCGGTTGATCTACAATTCGCTGACCTTCTGGCCGTAGATCAGCAACGCCTCGACCTCGTCGTCGTCGCGGCCCTCGGCGTAGACGCGGAGCACCGGCTCGGTGCCAGAGGGGCGGATCAATAGCCAGGAGTCATCGGCCAGTAAGTACTTCACACCGTCCTCAGTGCCCAACTCGACGACGGCCTCCCCGGCCAGCGTCGCGGGCGCGTTCTCAGAAAGGCGCTTCACCATCTCCGGCTTCGGGACTGGCTGCTTGAGCGGCATATCGACGCGCGCGTACCGGGTCGGCCCAACCAACTCCTGAATTTCTGCGACCAGTTCGTGGAGCGGCGCCTTCGCGGCGGCCATAATCTCCAAGAGCAGCATCCCCATTAAAATCCCATCGCCCTCCGGGATGTGCCCCTTGATGGAAAATCCGCCGGATTCCTCGCCGCCGATGAGGACATCATCGTTGAGGATGTAATCGGCGATGTGATTGAAGCCCACGGGCGTCTCGTAGACGGGTAAGCCGTACCGCTTCGCCAACCGGTCGACCATGCGGCTGGTGGAGACCGTCTTGATCACCGCGCCGCTCCAGCCCCGCTCCTCCACCAGATAGCGCAGCGTCAGCGCGAAGATGTGGTGCGGATCGATGAAGTTGCCCTGCGCGTCCACCGCTCCGATGCGGTCGGCGTCGCCGTCCGTCGCCAGCCCCACATCCGCGTGATGGGTCTGGATCGCGGCGTTGAGCGCCTGGAGATAGTGGCCCATCGGCTCCGGGTGGATGCCGCCGAAGCCAGGATTCATCTCGCAGCGGATCTGGTGCAGGCGGCAGCGGGTGCGGCTGAGCAAATCGCGGAACGCGCCGCGCCCGGAGCCGTACATCCCATCGGCGACGACGCGCAACTCGCCGCTGGAGATGACATCCAGGTTAATCAGGCCGGAGAGGTGTTGATAATAGGCCCAGGCCGGATCGAAGCGATGGATCAAGTTCTGGTTAAGCGCCTGCTCGTAGGCCATCAGGTTAGGCCCGCGCGCCTCGCGTTGATTGCGATCCAGCAGCGCCTCGACCTGGTGGGATTGCCGGGGCAGCGCCGCGCCGCCGAACGCGGCCTTGAGCTTGATGCCATTATAGCGCGGGGGATTGTGGCTGGCGGTGATCATCACGCCGGCCTCCGCGCCCTTGCTGAGCACCGCGTAGGAGACGGCGGGCGTGGGCGAATCGGCGCGGGTGAGGTGCGCGACGATGCCGTTGCCGGCCATCACGCGGGCCACCTCGCGCGCGTAGCGGTCGGAGAGGAAGCGCGTGTCGAAGCCCACGACGACCTCCGGCGTCTCGCGCTCGCTCTGCTGAATCACGTAATCGGCAATTGCCTGGGAAACCAGGCGGACATTTTCAAAGGTAAAGGTGTCACTGATCACGGCCCGCCAGCCGTCCGTGCCAAAACGAATGGTCATGTTTAAGTTGCCTCCGTTATAAAATAGTCTGGTAGTCAGATGGTTAGATAGTCCTTTGCTCTAAAAAATGTGCGTAATTCGTATTGCGTATTACGTAATCAAATTTTACGAAATACGTAATACGCAATACGATCCACTGTTTGCATAGCAATCCTCAAAAAAAACTCTCCCATTTGTATTATGTGCTACAGATCGTAGTACAACTCAATTTCGTAGGGATGCGGGCGGTCTCGCACCTGGCGATCCTCCTGGCGCTTGCGCTCGATCCAGCGCTCGATGAGGTCCATATTGAAGACGTCGCCGGCCAGCAGGAAGTCGTGATCCGCCTCCAGGGCCGCCATCGCTTCCTCCAGCGAGGTGGGCAGGGCTTTGATCTGGGCGCGCTTGTGGGCCGGCCAACTGAAGATGTCCTCATCGAGGGGGCCAAAGCCCATCGCGGTGGGATCGATTTGGTTGCGGACGCCATCGATGCCGGCGAGCAACTGCGCCGCCATCGCCAGGTAGGGATTGGCCGTCGCGTCGGGGGGGCGGAATTCCATGCGGGCGGAGTGCGGCTGGTTGGCATACTTGGGGATGCGGATCGCGGCGCTGCGGTTGGCCAGCGAGTAGATGGCGCTGATGGGCGCCTCGTAGCCGGGGATGAGGCGGCGGTAGGAGTTGGTGCTGGGATTGGTGAAGGCCATCACGGCGCCGCCGTGCTTGAGCAGGCCGCCGATGTAATAGCGCCCCAGATCGCTGAACGCTCCGTAGCCTTCGGGATCGTAGAAGAGGTTTTCATCGCCCCGCCAGACGTGCTGATGGAAGTGCATCCCGGAGCCGGCCTCGCCATAGAGCGGCTTGGGCATAAAGGTGGCCGTCATATCCAGCTCGAAGGCCGTCATCCGGGTGACATACTTGATGATAAAGACCGCGTCGGCGGCGCGCATCAGGGGAAAGAGCGGCGTCTCGATCTCGCATTGGCCGGGGCCGCCGACCTCGTGATGATGATACTTAACCTCGACGCCCATCTGCTCCAGATGAACGGTGATTTTACTGCGCAGGTTATAGAGATGATCCTGGGGCGGGATGGCGTGATAGCCGCCGTGCCGGGGGATGGTGTAGCCGCTGCCCATCTCCTGGCTGTTCCAGTCGGCCTCCACGGAATCCACGCGATAGGCGGCGGCGTTCATTCGATTCTCATAGGCGACGCCATCGAAGACGTAGAACTCGAACTCCGGCCCCCAGAGGCTCTTGTCGGCGATGCCGGTCTCGCGCAAGTAGAGTTCCGCCCGCTGCGCGATGTTGCGCGGGTCATAGGGGAAGATGTTGCGCGTGTCGGCCTCCAACGTGGCGCAGATAAAGCTCAAGGTCGGCAGTTCCCAGAAAGGATCGATGAAGCCGGTGCTCAGATCGGGCGTCATCACCATATCGCCGGCGCTGACGGTCTTGAAGCCCACGCTGGAGCCATCGAAGCCCACGCCATGTTCCATCAGCCGGGCGTTGAATTGGTTCGCGGGCACGGTGACGTGGTGCCAGCGCCCCCACAGATCCGAGAATTTGAGATCCACCATCGCGATGTCGCGCTCGTGGATAAATGCAGTTGCTTCTTCTATCGAGTGAAACATCAAATGACCTCCGTATAGGCTAAAAAGCTAAGAGTGAAAGTGAGTTGGAAGTGTTTCGTCAGATCCAACGTATTGCGTAATGCGTATTGCGTATCATTCTCGGAGACGAAACACCCAATGCCCAGCTACTTTTCCATCTCCCGGAGCGCCTCGAAGGCGAGGCGGACGTCGGCGCCCTCCCAGCTCTCGAAATCGCCCCCGAACCCCCACCAGAAGGGATCGGCGATGGCCCACCAGAACTCCTCATCCGCCGGCGTCCAGTGCGAATCGGGCAGATTCCACACGAACATCGGGCCGATCCAGGGCGACCAGTGCTCGCGCGCGTAGTCGAAGGCGCGGACGAGGTAATCGGCTTGCTGCTCCGGCGTCACGGCGAACCAGGCGTAGTCGGGGTGCTCGGGGCTGGATGCGGTGTGCCAGCCGAACTCCAAGATGGCGACCTGTTTGTGAGCGTCGCCGTGCTCGACCATGATGGCGCGCATATTCTCGGCGTGGCGGAAGCAGAAGACGCGATGGCCGCCGTAGTCGTTGGCGGGATCGGCGGCTTCTTGTGGTGTGATCTCCGGCGGCGCTTTGTAGCCGGGCGCGTTGAGGCCCAGGAGATCGAAGTAGGGCGCAGCGCCCGCTTCATACATCTCGTGCAGGAAATCCTCATCGGGGAGGGCGTGCGGCGGCCCGGAGCCGGTCGGTGAAAGTCCCGCCGAGATGACCAACGCCTCCGGATCAGCGCGTTTGATGCCGACGTAGCAGGCGCGCAGGAGTTGGGTGTACCCCACAGGATCGGGCGTCTGCCCGCCCCACTCGCGGGCGAGATTCGGCTCGTTCCAGACCTGGTAGCCGGCCACGCGCCCGCGGAAGCGACCGGCCAATGTGGAGCAGAAATCGCCAAAGGCCGCGACATCGACGGGCGGTGTAGTTCCATTCGCTTCGTCATCGGGACCAGGCGCGGCCCAAGCGGGCGGATGATCCACGCGGAAGATCAGGGAGACCTCGGCCTGCTCCGCCTCCGCCACGATGCGGTCGGCGGCGGCCCACTCGTAGACGCCGGGGCCGGCGCCCTCCACATCCTGCCAGGCGAGACGCTGTTTCACCCACGTGAATCCGCCATCCGCCACCAGATGCCATTCTCGGCGAACGGCGGCCCACGGGTCCCACCAGATGTGCAGGTTGACGCCATAGCCCGGCCCCTCGATGCGGCGCGGGATCGGCCAGGGGGTGGCGGTGGGCGACGGGTCAGGGGAGAAAACAACGGGATGGGCGAAGATCGCCCATCCTGCCGCCAACAACAATATCAACGCGAGTACCACCAGGCGTTTTCGGGACACCTTCATAGCAGATGGCTAAGATCTACGGGATCTTCTGCATCTCGCCGATGGCGCCGTAGGCCGGGCGCGCCGCCCCTTGGAAATCCAAGATGCTGTACGGCGCGTTGGGGTCCGTCGGGCCGATGCCGCCCTTGTACGAGTAGTCCAGGTTCCACAGGAAAGCCAGATGCACAAAGCCCCAGCGGCGCATCAACTGGAAGGCCTGGACATCCCACTTGGCCTGCTCCTCCAGCGTATTATCCAGCGCGAACTCAAAACCGGGCGGGTAGCCATCGAAGCCCTCGGCGCTGGCCCAGCCGAACTCTGTGACGCAGAGCGGTTTGTTATGGCCGGCCTGCTGGATTCTCTCGTGGTAGCCCCAGAGCGTGCTCTTGAACGACCAGGAGTGATCGGGGTTGTCGAACGGCCCTCGGAATTGGGCCTCTGGATCGTTGTAGCCGTCGTCCCACGCGACATCGGGCGGCAGATTGATGCCGTTGTGATGCGCGCCGACGCAATCGGCGTAGTCCAAGAAGCCAGCCTCGATCATGCGATCCATATAGTCAAGATCGTCCATGTAGATAACGCGGTCGGGATTCGCCGGATCGGTAGCCGAAGCGCCGACGGGCGAAAGCGCGCCACTGATCACGATGATGTTGGGATCGCGGCTCTTGATGGCCTGGTAGGACATGCGGAGCAACTCCACATAGCGGGCGGCGTTGACGCCTTCGGCGGTGTCCCACTCGCGATCCAAGTTCTGCTCGTTCCAGACCTCGACGGCGTGGATGCGCCCCTTGTAGCGGTCGACCATCTCCCCTAAGAACTCGGCGTAGAGCGTGAAATCATCAGGCGGGGCGGCCTGGGGATTGTCATCGGTGTAAGAGCGCGACCAATCCGGCGCGCCGACGACGCTCATCATCACCTTAAGCTCCTTCTCCTGTGCAGCATCGACCATCGCGTCGTAGCCGCTCCAGTCCATCTGGCCCGGCCCTGTCGAAAAGTGATCCCAGCGAACCTGCTGCTTGACCCACGATAGCCCCAGGTGGTTTTTGACCTGATCCATGGTGTAGTAGGGCATACTGATGCCGTGCGCGGCGATGCCGTAGCCAAAATCGCCCCACGGCAGCGCGGGAAGGCCGCCGGTATCGGGCGACTCGCCGTTTCCATTTCCATTTCCGGCCCCTTCCGTTTCCGATATCGGCGCGTTCGATGCGGGCGTCGGCGTGGGGAGCGTGACGAAGCCGCCCTCATCGGTCGCCGGGGCAGTCGTGGGCGCTGCTTGGGGATCGGCGCTGATGGTGGGCGTGGGCGTCGGTTCGGCGTCGCGCGATCCGGCCGGCAGGCTAATCGCGCCCAAGGCACATGCCAGCGCCAGCCCAATCACCACAATCCAAATCCCGCCAATGACGATGAGCTGCGGCCCTTGCAGCCGGGAAACTACATCTTCCAAATGTTGCTGAAACGGACTTTTCATCTTGTCTTTATCCATATCCTGCATACGTTAGCACCTCGTAATCATATTTTTACGTGCGACACTGCGATCTATTACACGAAATATTTTTAATCTCGCGCCCTGTTGTGTGCTTCAGACGCGCATCAGAAAGGTAAGCCGCCTATCCCCACCCCAGATCATCCGCCGTTTTGGGGGAACGCGATACTTGCTCCTGCTCGTGGTCGTGATCTTCGGGCGGGCCTTCCGCCCCCATGCGATTCTCGACCTGCCTGGAGAAGAGCATCGCGCCGGCCATCTTCGTCGCCTCCGATGCTTGCATCTGCTCCGCCAGACCATCGACGAGATCTGAAAGATCCTCATCCGTAGCGCCCTGCGCGCGCCGATAGATCAGCTCCTTGTATGCTTTGCTGTCGTAAACGCCTTCGGCATCCTCCAAACGCCCCGACTCCTGAAGGAAGCGCGCGATGGCCTCGGGATCGTCCTGATCCACTTGGGGCTTGGCCGCCTCCAACTCCTTACGATGATGCGCCTCGCTGTGGACGACGTTGGCCGCCGTGACCATCCGCTCCACAGCGGGATGATTGCAGCGCGGGCAGGGGGGCGCCGGCGCATCGATTTTCCGCGCCAGGTGACGGAAGCGCCCGTGGCACGCGGGGCAATAGTACTCATAAATGGGCATAGCTCCTCCCGGAGTTCGATCTTTAATTTGCTGCATAATTCAAAACAGGAACCCTTGCGAAGGTTCACAGGAGCTTTGACAAGTAGATGAACTACTGGCCGCACCTAATACAGTCTTTTTGAGGTCACTTGCGCGACCTTCGCAAGGGCAAATCTTATCTTCAACCAGTCTCTATTTATAACACGCTCCCGCTCAGGCGAGCGGGAGCGCGTTCCAGGTTTCGTCATAAGAAGAAGTATACCCGCCTTCGAGAAAGGAGCAAGCGGCAATTCAATAGCGGTAGCTAGCTATTATCAAGGCGCGGCGGCTTCTCGCCGCCTCCATCACAGATGCGCGCGATATCGCCGCTCTCGTCGGTGTGAATCTCATACTGCTCGCCGCCACTCTTCAGCACCACGCGATACCCCGGCGTGATGACCATCAGGCAATTTTCCCCCGGGCCGGCGCAGCCAAGACAGGAATCGCGCCACTGCACGTACTCCACCTCGACGACGTCGATCTCCTGGCGGCTGACGCCTAACGACTCCCCCAAGGTGCGCACGGCGGCCTGCACGGCGGGGGAACTCTCGCCCGGCGTGAGCGGCTGCGGCGTAGCAGGCGATTCTTTCTTCTGATCCTGCTCGCAGATCACCCAACGCTCCTGCGCCTCATCGGCATGCACCTCGTAGGTCTCGCCCGCTGGCCCGCGAAAGACGATCTTCCAGCCCGGCACGATCACCTGCGCGTAGACCATGCCCGGCTCCGGGCAACCGAGACTCGTATCGCTCCACTGCACTTCCTCGGCGGCGATGGCCTCCAATTCCTCCGGCGCGACGCCCACCTCCTCGGCGACC
>CAZCAI010000017.1:0-22524 GCA_964496595.1 uncultured Anaerolineales bacterium | reverse complement strand
CCGCCTCCTGAACGGCGGGCGAGAGCGGCGCCGGCGTCGGCAGCACCGAGATGGGCGATTCATCCGCACCCGCCGGGCCGATCCGCGTCGGCGGCGCTTCCTCGTACTCCGGCGTAGCTTGTCCACACGCCGATAATAACATTCCCATAATGAGCAGTCCAACCCCCAAGTGTTTCATCTTCAATTGCATCGTAAACCCTCCTGGTTCTTAATTCTTAGTTCTGAGTTTTGTTTAGATTTCCGTCTAGATTTTAACCCGCTATCCTATAGACGCGAAACCCTGGTATAAAGTTCCGCAGAGATCAATCTGGACGAATCTCCGCTCCCAAGTATAATCTCAAATGCGTGTTATGATAAATGAGTCATCCTTGCAACTGAGTTGATCGGCAACCTTCGCCAGGCACACGACACACATGGAGGGCAGACAAGATGGGACCATTGTTACGCCAACATTTATACAGCAGCGTGCGCCGAAATCGATTTTTCTGGCTGCTCTTCGCTTATCTGGCCGGTGTGGGCCTCATCACGCTCCTGTTCTCATTGGTCGTGGTGATGGGCGTCGTCGCCACTTCCTCCGAGGGCGAAACGACCATCTCGATGCTCTCGCTCTTTCAGCAGGGACGCAGCTTCTACTGGTTCTTCAGCGTGATTCTGCTGCTGACATCGATGTTATTGGCGCCGATCGGGGCCGTGGGCGCCATCGCCGGAGAGCGCGAGCACCGGACGTGGGATCTACTGCGCACCACCACCCTGCGGATTCGCGACATCGTGCTGGGCAAAGTGAGCGCCACTTTGCTGACGGGCCTGATCTATGTGATGGCCCCGCTGCCGCTTCTGATGACGAGCTTCTGGCTTGGCGGCGTCACGCGGACCGAGCTGATACTGACCTTCCTGCTTCTCTCCGTGACGATGCTACTCTACATCGCCAGAGCGCTCTTTATCTCCTCGCTGACGCGCAAGACCATCACCGCCGTCGTCATCTACTACGGCCTGAACTTAGCCGCGATCCCCCTTATCGTCGCGTTAGCCATCGCCATCACGGCGTTGGTTAATTCCCTGGCCTACGGCTCCCAACTTCCGATGCAAGCCTATTGGCTCGAAGTGGTGATGCAACACGGTTGGGTGATCCTGATCGGCGCCAACTCGATCACAGCGGCCATCGCGACGGAGGCGTTAGGACTGGAGCAAGGTGCCTGGGTGCTCCACACTTTTGATGTGATAGAACGCACCGACGGTCTGGGGCCGGTCGTCGGCACGGTGACATTGCCCTCTCCGTGGATCACCTTCACGATCTTCAGCCTGTTCCGTATCGGCGCGCTGCTCTGGCTGACGACGCGGCGCCTTAACCGCAAGGAGCGTTGAGATGGATCACCAACTCCGGCACGCGATCCAACGCCTCACCGCCGCGATGCGCACGCATCGAGCGGTGGTCGGAGGCAGTTGGGGCATCGTCGCGGCACTGAGCGGCGGCCTGCTGACGGCGGTTCTGGCGAGAATCTGGCCGCTCTGGTATCCCGGCGACATCGGCTTGGGATTAGTCTGGGCCGTGAGCGGCGGCGCGCTGCTGGGCGCGCTCGTAGGCTATGGATGGCCGCAGCCGCTTGAGCAGCGCTTGCGGCGGCTGGATCGCCAATTGCAGTTGGCGGATCGCTTGACCACGGCGTGGGAGCTGGCCGCCGAGCGCATCACCGCGCCCGCGGCCTTGACCCGCTTACAACACGAGCAGACGCTCGACACGCTCCGCGCCGTCGATCCGACGACGGCCTTCCCGCTTCGCCCACCGGCCCGCGCGCTGCGCGTCGGCGCGGTCGTGGCGCTGCTGTTGCTCCCCGCCCTGGCCCTGCCCAATCCCCAGATCGCCGCGCTGGATCGACGCGCCGCGCAGCAGGAGGCCGTGGCCGAGGCCATCGAGCAGATCGAAGCCACGCAGCACGAACTGACCGAAGACACCTCGCTCTCGGAGGCGGAGCGCGAGGCCGCGCTCCAGACGCTCCAAGAGGCGCTGGCGAAGCTCCAGGATATGGACAGCACGCCCGCCGAGCGTCAGGCGGCGCTCACCGAGGCCGAGCGGCAACTGGTGGAACTGCGCGCGCCGGAGGCCGCGACGCGCGTGCAGCGCCTTGCAGAGGCCGCGCCCCTCTCCTCGGATGCAACGGTTCAGCCCCTGGCGGAGGCGCTGGCCGCCGGGGATTTGGAAGACGCGGCGGCCTACTTAAACTCGCTCCTCGACCCGGACGGCGAGCCGATGACGGCGGAGGAGGTGCTGGCGCTGGCCGATGCGTTCAGTGAGATGGCGGATGCCTTGCAAGAGACCGATCCAGAGATGGCCGCGCAATTTCGGGAGATCGCGCAGGAGATCTACGCCGGGGACGCGCCGGGCGCGCAAGAGGCGGTAGCGCGCGCGGCAGAGACGCTCTCAGAGGCGGCCGAGGCCAACGCGCCCAACGAGGCGCTCGAGCAGGCACAGGCCGGCCTCCAAGAGGCGCAATCGACGCTGCGCGACTCGCAGGCCGCAGCCGCCGGAGGAATGCCGCAAGGAGGGCAACCCTCGGCGGGGGACGCGCCCGGCGCATCAACCGGCGGGGAGGGAGATGGCCCCGGCACCGGCCCTGGCTCTCATCAAGACGCGGGCAGCAGCGCCCCCTTCGGCGACGAGGCGGCGAGTCGATTGGAGGAGAGCGGCGGCGAAATCACCCTCCCGCGTCCCCAAACCGAAGATGGCGCGCCCCAAAGCACCGTCGGCCGGCCGGGCGCCTCGCGCGTGCCCTACCGCGAAGCTTATGCGGATTACGCCGAGGCCGCCGAGGCCGATCTCTCCCGTCAAGCCTATCCCCCCGGCCTGCGCACCTACGTGCGTCAATACTTCAGCGATCTGGAAGACTAGACCGGCATCGTCCCCAGCACAACGCCCGAAGCGGAACCGCTTCGGGCGTTGTGCTGGGGATTTTTGCTGCGCAACTTACTTGGGAAGGAATCGACCGCTCACCGTGAACTCGTATAATTCCCTCTTCGAATTTCGCTTCCTCACCGTCTCAACGTTGACATCAGAAAAGCCAACCGAGGTCATAATCTCTTTATAAAGCCTCTCGACCGGCACAAGAATGCCGTAAAACGTAGAATTCCCAACGACATAATGAACCGTGGCGTCGGGATTTAAGACCTTTACCAGGCTCTCAAAATGCTGCCCAATATCCTCAAAATAGCGCGCGACGTAGTTCGCCATCTTCCTACCGCTCTTGTTCTCGTCGGCCTCGATTTGCTTGAGGATTGCTTTGAAGTGCTCTGGATAATAGCCTCGCGTTTCATTTCTTTGCCAATCGGATAATCGACTGGTAGCCGCTCCCCATGTCCCGCCGATGGCTTGCCAGTCCAATTCCCCTGCCTCCTGCGCTTTTTCTAAGTAGCCCATCCAATACATGTAGGGCCTCAATTCTCGGATGTAGGACATCCGGTTGGGATAAGGAGGCGAGGTGATGACAAAATCCGCTTTGGTAGATAGATATTCATCAACGTGGCGTGCATCGCCTTGAATGATGTGTGGAATGATGGGTGGATTGAACTGCGCTGAGTCGACAACCAGCGCAACGTCCCCAGAGAATATCGCCTTATATCTTTTGGTCTCGTCAAACAGACTTAGTTGCGGGTTATCGTCAAAAGAGACGGACTGATGGTTAAACACGGCGTTCGAAATCTTGATCAGCGTGCGACAAAAACAAACATACAATAAATCGATGACGGCCTCAGATGAAGCTTGCTCTCTATAATCCTCAATCCCTCCTTTCACGATGCGCAGGAATCTCAATGCCGATGCACCCCACCATCGCTCGATATTTTTAATCGGCGGCGGATCAGCTAATGGCGCTTGATCACGATCTATGCGACCCAGGATCCATTTACTGGCCGCGACCAACTCCTCGACGGTGCTCTCGTTATAGGTCGCGGTCTTGATCTTGGCGAACCAGACAAGAAAAGGATTTAATTCCAGTGCGTAGGCTTCAAGGTCCTGATAAGCGGCGTAGAGGGGCGTGGTGCCGGTGCCACAGAAAGGATCTAACACCGTACCGGTGACTTGATCGGGTAAATAGCGTTGTACCATCTTGAGGGAGTAAGCAGGGGTGAGCCGGAGCCAGCCATAGCGCCCCCGCTTGCGATTATGCTGAAATGTAAGCTCAGCCTTGCGCTTCATTCGGGGGTCAAGAGAGCGCAGATAATCTCTTCAATCGTTTGGCTCAGGATGTCGGCGTTACGTTGGAAAAAGCCGGCCAAATCATAGCCCACGATTTTTCTACAGAAAGTGTAGGTGGAGTGAAACGGCGATTCGACTAAAGAGCCAATCAAGACCGGACATTTGCTGTTTCGATACCGCGTGGCGATATCGCTATCAATCTGCGTCGATAAAACTGTAAAAACTGGCAGATAACCGCGTGCGTAGGCGCTGGTAATATTGCTCAGGTCGGCATTCTGTCGCTTAGAATCTTTGCTCTTATAACCTTGACGCACCTCAAAGACAGCGCCGTCAAGCGCCTGAGCAATTTTAGGCGCTACATCCAATCTCGAAGAGAAATCCTGCACCCAATCCTGGATCTTTCGCCGCTTCGCTGGCTCCGAGATATGCTCGTAGGCAAGACGCCCATCCAAAGAAAGCATTCGCGTTCTCCCGTCAGATGCCGTAGCCTTGTAAGAACCACCTCACCTGTTCGGAGGATAAGCCAAGTTCATCTTGGAGCACCTGACGGAACACTTCCTCGCAGCCCAAGCCAATTTGTCGATAAAGTGAGGTAATCCCGCCGGCGGCTTTATGAGCCGCGTAAAGCGTGGGATTATCGAGACCAAACCAGCTATAGAATGGATCCTCGCCATACATCGACTTGAATGCCTTAGGTGTCACAACCTGGCCCGTTCCAAACTTAGGCCGATAGGCTTTGCACGTTTCAAGTCGGGCTAAGATAATTGTAAGATATTTCTGATCACGCGGATGTGCGGTCATTTGATTTGGCCCAGCCGCCAAGGTATATCTCTCCTTCAGAGAAAAACTACGAGGATGTCCATTGAAGTGACTACTTTTTAATCAAGAGAATAAGTTGAAGGTTATTGTATCTGCGTGACGATCCGTCCGCTTTGCCACAACTCTTCAATTTGATAAAAATCTCTGACCTCTGGCGTGAACAGATGGACGATGACGCCGTTGTAATCCATCAGGATCCAGCCGGAATCAGCGGTTCCTTCGATGTTGAGGGGGAGAGTGCGCTCCGGGTGAGATTTCAGTTCGGCTTGAATCGCGCTCTTCAAGGCTTCTAATTGGCGGCGCGTTGTGCCGCTACAGATGACGAAATAATCCGCGATGGTAGTGATATCTTCAATATCTAAGATAATGATATTTTGTGCTTGCCTATCGACAAGGATATCGGTGATGTGATTAGCTAATTCTAAACCCTCCACCCGGCCTCCTCCACATTTTCCACTACTCGATCTTGCATTCTAAGTTACACTCCTTGGTAATCAGATTTAATGTTAGCTTTTGTTGACTTGGTTTTACTACGAATTGATCCATTGTCAAGTTTCATGACTTTGACGCTTGATCGCATAACAACAGCGAGCCACGGAGAATGGTCATCCATCCCGTGGCTCGCTGTATTGAATTTGAATGAGATGCAATGGTCTCTACTCACGCAGGGCGGTGAGCAGCAGTTTGATCGCGTTTTTCACATCCCGACGGTCGACCATCTCCGACGCGCTGTGAATGAAACGGCACGGAACGCTCACACACCCGCTGGGCACGCCCGCGCGCACCAACTGCATAGCGGCGGCGTCGGTGGTCCCGCCCAGTAAAATCTCCATCTGATAAGGAACCTGCGCCTTCTTGGCCGCCGCGACCAACATCTCGCGCACCCTCGGATGGGCGATCATGCCGCCATCCTTCACCTTGATGGCCGGACCTTCGCCCAATGAAACGGCCATCGGAGAAGCTTTGGGCGTGTCGCCGGTGCCGGTGACGTCCACCGAGATAGCAATGTCCGGCTCGATGCGGAACGCCGACGTCCGCGCGCCGGAGAGCGTGATTTCCTCCTGCGTGCTGAAGACGACGTAGAGGTCATAAGCCAGATCCTCGAGTTGGCGCAGCAGTTCCACCAGGATGTAGCAACTGATGCGGTTGTCCATCGCCTTGCTGATGAGGCGCTCTTTCTGCTCGACCAGCGGGCCGGTGAAGTGCGCGGGATCGCCCACGTTGATCGAGCAATCCTCCGGGCTGGACGCGCCGACATCGATATAGAGATGCTCCAACTTCGGCAGCGAGCTGTTGTCCTCCCGGCGCTCGACGTAGACGACGCCCTCCGTCCCATCGGCAAAGCGCACCCGCCCGCCGATGCGGTTGAACGCCCACACGCCGCCGATGCTGGTGAAGCGCAGGTAGCCCTTCTTTTCGACGTGGGTGACCATCACGCCGATCTCGTCCATGTGCGCGGCCAAGATCAGCTTTTTCGCGCCCTCCGGCCCTTTGCGACGCGCGACCAGGCTGCCCAGCGGATCGACGCGAATCTCGTCGGCGAAATCGGCGATCTCCTCGCGGATGACCTCGCGAATTTCATCCTCGTATCCCGACGGCCCGAAGGCTTGTGTTAGTTTCTCTAAGAGTTTTAAATCCACGATGTTTGTTCTCCTTGATTAATCGTTCAAATGCGAGTTTTAGATTTCGGCTATAGTTCGGCTATAGATGGAACAATTCCGGCATCAAGCGCGCCAGTACAGCGCGCACCAACTGCGCCGTGTGCTCGATATCGGAGCGGCGCGTGAGCGAGACGGGCGCGTGGATGTAGCGGCAGGGCACCGCGATGGTGACCGAGGGCACGCCGCCGCGCGCGCGATGAATCGCGCCGGCTTCCGTGCCGCTGATACCCGGCTGCTTCAGTTGATAGGGAATCTCCTCCGCCTCCGCCGTCTGCACGATGTGCTGGAGCAGGCGCGGGGGCGTCACGTAGGAGCGATCCATCACGGTGATGGCCGGCCCTTTGCCCAATTCCGCCGTGGAGCTGGTATCCTTATCCTCTTCTTTCTTAGGCAGATCGTCGGCCAACGTACCTTCTAAGGCGAAGCCCACGTGCGGATCGGTGGCATACGCCGCGACCAGCGCGCCGCGCAATCCCACCTCTTCCTGCACGGTGAAGACGCCGTGCAACTCGAAGGGGAAGCGCTCGCCCTGCAACAGCGTCGTCAGAATAGCGCAGCCCGCGCGATCATCGAACGCCTTGCCCATCACCGAGGGGCCAATCGAACGGAACTTCGTCGCAAAAGCGATGGGCGTGCCGAGCGGCGCTAACTTCTCCGCTTCTTCTTTCTTGCCCGCGCCGATGTCCACGGCCAACTGCTCGATAGGCGGGCTTTTCTTGAAATTCTCGCGCTTGGTGCGATGAATGGCCGTCAAGCCGATCACGCCGGGCAATTTATCCTCGCCCACGACGACGCGAAGGCCCGGCAGAAGCCGCGCGCTGATGCCGCCCATCGTCTCGAAGCGCAGACTGCCATCACTGGTGTAGCCCGTCACAGCCATGCCGACCTCATCCATATGCGCGGTGACGAGCACGCGCAGCGGATTATCGGGATCGGCGCCCTGCTTGCGGGTGATGAGGTTACCCAAGGCATCGACGCGCATCTCATCCACGTGATCCTTCACCCATGGGCGAATGGTGCGCCGTACCTCGGTTTCGTGGCCCG
Source organism: uncultured Anaerolineales bacterium (assembly GCA_964496595.1). Lineage (GTDB taxonomy): Bacteria > Chloroflexota > Anaerolineae > B4-G1 > SLSP01 > JAAAOZ01. Next base: position 14,814 of record CAZCAI010000017.1, on the reverse strand, counting down.
CCAGGGCGGGGATGTTGGATAGGGTCTCTAAAATGTCGATCAATTGCTCACTCATCTTCGTCCTCCCAGGCGGGACGGAAATCGGCTTCTAAATCGGCGATAAATTCGGTCAGGATGCGCGCGGCGCGCTCGATGGTGCGGCGGTCAATGGTTTCCACCGGCTGATGCATATAGCGCACCGGCAGGGCGACCAACCCCGTGGGGATGCCCTCGCGCGCCACCTGGATGCCCCACGCATCCGTGCCGCTGGCGCCGGCGGCGACCTCCGTTTGGAAGGGGATCTCCGCTACTTTGGCGACCTTCTGCAGGCGTTCCACAACCTGCGGATGGAAGTTCGGGCCGATCACGATGGTCGGGCCTTTGTCCAGATCGAAGGCGCCGGGCTTGCTGTCGTCGTGCTGTTGGGCGAAGGTCACATCGATTGCGATGGCGAGATCCGGCGCGAGGCCATACGCGCTGGTGATCGCGCCTTTGACGCCTACCTCCTCCTGCACGGTGGCGACGCCGTAGACGTCCCAAGCATACGCGCGCTCCCGCAACATCTCCAGCACCAACGTCGTGGCGACCACGGAGGCGCGGTTATCAAGCGCCTTGCCCGCGAGGCGGTCGCTCTTCAATTCAGATAACTCCCGCGACATCGTGATATGATCCCCCACCTCCACCAGCTCCGCGACCTCGTCGGGGGTCAGGCCCACATCGACGAAGATCTCCTCCCAATCCAAAATCTTATCGTGTTCATCAGGATGGAGCACGTGCGGGGGGCGGGAACCGATAACGCCGGGGAGATCGCGTTGCGCGTGGACGATCACCTCCAGGCCCAACAGCACCCGGCGGTCGATGCCGCCGAGCGCGTGGACGCGCAGGAATTCGCGCTCGATGCCGGTGACGATCAGGCCGATTTCGTCCAAGTGCGCGGCGATCATCAAAGCGGGGCGTGGTTCTTCGCCATTTCCTCGCTGATGTGCGATCAAACTGCCCATCGCGTCGGTGCGGAGGTCATCCGCCAGCGGGCGCCAATGCTCTGCGACCACCTCGCGAGCGGTGTCCTCGTGGCCGGAGGGGCCAGGAGCTTCAGTAAAGGCTTTGAGTAAATCTACAGTTTTGTGGGTCAAGGTGTCTCCTTCAAGAAGCGGTTACAAGTTGCAAGTTACAATTCAAAAAATACCGTTTAATCTTTTTTACATTTAGGAAATCTTTCCGGTAGCCGATTCTGTAATTTGGAATTTAGAATTGCGAATAATGCTATTGAGTAAAGATTTAAAATTCTAAATTCGCAATTCTAAATTGGCTAATTTTAGTTTTATATTGCAGGAGGAGCCATTCCAGGAATGTAAGGATTAAAAATCACCTTAAACTCGTCCAAATGGACGTGAGCGGTAAGATACACCTCAAGATGGGGAACTTCTCCGCTGAAAGATCTAAAAAATCCGTGTGATCCGTGAAAATCCGCGAGCTGTTTTTTAAAAGTGTCAGGTAGCTAGCGGTTTGATTTAATTTTATTCGTCAAATCACCGTTTATGATCACAAGAATTAACCATTACCTTGTTTTTCCTTACCGGCTTTGCGGCTTTGCGAGCCCTTTAGCTTTTTTCAGCGGAGCCTTGTGGACACTCGCTCACAAACTCAAACTGATACGTTATTCTTCCGGCTCCGGGGTCGCGGTGGGGGAAGCAATCGGCGCGGTTTCGGTCGGCGTGGCCGTGGGTTCGATCTCTTCGGGCGTCGGGCTGGGCGTGAGCGTCGGCGTCGAGGGCGGGAGCAAGGTCGGCGTCGCCGTGTCAGCCGGCGGTGTAGGCGTCTCCGTCGCAACGGGCGTATCGGTGACGATCTCCGTGGGCGTCACGGTAGGCGTGAAGACCGGTGTAGCGGAAGGCGTCGGCGTGGCAGAGGGCGTCGGCGTGGCAGCTTCGGTGGACGTGGCCGTCGGCGTCTCGGTCGGCGTCAGCGTGAAGGTCGGTGTGGGGGTTGGCGTGCGCGTCGGTGGATACCACTGTTCCGGCGTGGGCGGCAGTGTGCGCGTCGGCCCCTCCGTGCCCGGCCCGACGAGGTAGGGGGTGGCGGTGCCGGTCGGCTCCAGTGTGGCGGTGTTCGTGGGTGTAGGCGTGGGCGTTGTGGGCGAGGGTTGTAACGCCAGCGCGCCAAATCCCAAACAATAGCACGGGATTGTCGCGATGATGATGGCGATTAAAATCGTATAAATGGGTTTTTGTCCCCGGAGATTGTCCATCCTACACTCCCTGATAAAGACTCTGCATCCAACGCATCATAGCATTTTTCAAGGGGATGTCAAAAAGTCGCAAGCCATTTGCTTATCAGCCATTTGCTTATCAGCCTTTCACGCCGCCAACGGTGAGGCCCGACTCCAAATAACGTTGCATACTCAAGAAAACGAGCAGCGTAGGCGTGGAGATGAGCAGCGCGCCCGCCGCGAACAGCCCCCACGGGGTGGTATGACTGCCGGCGAGGTTGACCAGGCCCACGGGCAGCGTGTGCATCTGCTCCTTGCCGGGGAGCATCACCATCGCCATCACGTACTCGTTCCAGCCGGCCAGGAAGCCGAAGAGTGCGGTGACGGCCAACGCGGGCCGCGCCAGCGGCAGCACAATGTGGACGAAGGCTTGCAGCGGACTGGCGCCGTCGATCAGAGCGGCTTCTTCTAATTGCATCGGGATCGCATCGAAGTAGCCCTTGAGGTTCCACGTGGTGAAGACCAGCGTGCCGGCGGAATAGGCCACGATCAGGCCCCAGTGCGTGCCGAAGACGCCGATGGCCCGCAAAATCTGCGTGATCGGGATCAGGGAGAGGACGCCGGGAAAGGCATTGATCGCCAGCAGCAGGATGAGGATCGCATCGCGGCCCCAGAAGCGAAAGCGCGAGAAGGCGAAGGCGCCCGTCGTCGAGAGCGAGAGGCAGAAGATGGTGGTTAATCCCGCCACTAAGAAGCTGTTCTTGAACCAGAGTGGAAACGGCTCCTGGCCCAAAAGCTGTTGGAAATTCTCCCACGTCACCTCGGTGGGGACGAACATATTGACCAGGTTGAGCGTCAACAAGCGCTGGCCGGGACGCACGGAGGCTAACGCCACAAACCAGATCGGGTAGATGGCGAAGAGCACCGCAATCACCAGTACGATGTACAGACCGACGACGTGCAAGGGCTTGGTCTTCACTCTTCAACTCCCTGAATGATGCGGGTGAACTTGAGGCTCAGCAGCGTCGCGCCGAAGAGGATGAGGAAGAGCACCACGGCGTAGGCGCCGCTGGCGGCGTAATTATCGGTGCGGAACATCTTGTAGGCGTGGATCATCACGAATTGCGTCGCGCCGGGCTTGCCCGCGCCGCGAATCGGGCCGCCCTCCGTCACCAGCCAGACCATGTTGAACATCTGGAAGGTCGTGATGGCGCTGAGGACGATGGCGGGCATCACCGTGGGGCGCAGGTGGGGAATCGTGATGCGCGTTAGCTTCTGCCGCCACGTCGCGCCATCCACATCGGCGGCATCGTATAGCTCCAGAGGGATGGCCTGCAATCCGCCTAAGATCACGGTCATAAAGAAGGGGTATGAGAGCCAGATATTGATGATCACCACGGCGGCGAAGGCCAGCGCGTCGCGTTGCAGCCAGGCTGGCCCCTGCAAACCGGCAAGGGTCAGCAGTTGATTGATGGCGCCCTGCTCCTGGAAGAAAAATTTCCATATCTCGGCGGTGATGTAGCTGGGTATGGCCCACGGCAAGATGAGCAAGGTGCGAAAGACGCCCTTCGCCTTGATGGCCCGATTGTTGAGGATGAGGGCCAAAATCCCGCCGACCAGAATAAAGAAGGGCATACACAAGATCACATAGAGAAAGGTACGGAACATCACCACGAAGAAATCGCCGGTCTCCATCAGCAGGGCCACAGCGCCGCGAGCATCTAAGAGGAACCAGAGGAGCGCGCTGATCGCGAGGCCCGCGCCCCACCACCACGGCGGCGTGGCGCCTGTGATAGAGGATACTTGCGCTTTGCGGCGGCGCTCCTGCCAGAGGTAGAGCAACACCAGCGGCGCGCAGAGCAGCGCTAATTTGCCCCACGCGAGGAGGGCGTGGGGTTGCAGCAGCGGCCCAAAGAGCCGCAGATAGTTGCCGAAGAGCGGCGCTTGCCAGCAATACTGCCCCATCGTCTCCGGGTCGCAGCGCCAGATGCTCTCCGGCGGTTGGTAGTGAAATCGGCTGCGATTGGTGAACGAGATGTAGACGTTGTAGAAGATCGGGTAGAGGCTGATCAGCGTAATGCTCACCAGGGTTGGCACGATCAACACGAGAAGGATGATCGTCTTCCGCCAGCCCTTGTACGAGGTCGACACAGGTTATCTCCCGACGCCCGCGCTATTGCATCTCAGCGATGCACTGCTCGATGGCCGCTTGCGCGTCCTGCATCGCCGCTGCTGGCGATTGCGCGCCGTTCCAGATCGCGGTGGTCGCATCGCCCACCGGGTCCCACTGGCAATCGATGTAGGGGTGATTGGGCATCGGAATGCCCAGATTGAGCGCCTCGCCAAAGTGGGCGACGGTGTAGAGTTCCTGGATGGTCTCGTTATGCAGCGCGGCGGTGTTCGCGGGGATCGTCTTGTTGACCTGCGAGAGGCGCGTTTGCACCTCCTCGCTGCCGAAGTACCGCATCACATCGATGGCCGCCGCCTCGTGGCCCCGGTCGACGGCGTTCGAGGTCAACATAAAGAGCTTGATGCCGACGAAAGGGCTGCCCATCGGCGCGATGCCGTAATCTACGCCAGCGGCCTCCAGATCGGCGATGGCCCACGGGCCAGTCCACCACATCGCGGCCTTACCCTCCACCAACATCGTCTGGCAGATTTCGTGGCTGGTCTCGGCGGGCGCTACCGCGCGGAACTGGGCGATCCAGCGGACCGCGTCCAAGGCCTCCGGCGTATCCAGATAAGCCTTGCCCTGCTCGTCGATGAACCCCGCGTACCGATCCATCCCGTGGCCGAAGTAGATGGGCGCGACGTGATAGGCGTCGGAATCGCCCAGGCCCTGATTGCAGAGGTAATATTGATCGGAGTGGGCCGCGTGAAACGCCGCGGCCTGTTGATAAAGCGCGGCGAAATCGTCCGGCGCCGGCAGATGCGCTTCATCCACCAGCGCGCGATTGTAGACCAGCGCGATCCCCTCCTGGGATTCGGGGACGCCCCAGATTTGATTATTCCAGACCATCGCCTGGGCGGCCGCCGGCTCAAAGTGCGCGTCCAAATAGGCCGTGTCGATCCACGCATCGAGCGGGACGATGTTGCCGACTAAGGCGTTGCGCCCGATCTGATCCTGGACCCACTGCACGATGTCCGGCCCCTCGCCCGCCGGAATCGAGACCGCCAGCGCGTCGGACAACTCGTCCACCTTCGCCAGTTCGATCTCGACATCGTCGTGGGCCTGGTTGTATTCCCGAGCCAGCGACTCGTAGGCGTCCAGATAGGCGCCCTCCCAACCATGCCACACGGTGATCGTTTGAACAGCGTCGGCAGACGCGGCTTCATCGGCTTCTCCCGGCATGGGGGACGCGGGGCGCTCCTGCAGCGAGGGGGCGCAGGCGGATAACATCAACAGGATAGATAGAATTCTCGTGAAGAACCAGGGTCGATTCATCTAGCTTATCTCCTTTGCTACCGACGTCACAGCGCAATTTGAGGGAAACAACGCGGCGTCGTCATTGTTAGAAGAGTCTAACTCCATCGTATCACGTTCATATACCTTGTCAATTCAATGTACTACTAAAAGCGTCTAATTACATGGAGAACCATCTCTCCGTGCTTCTCTGTCCCTTCTGCTAAGATAAAGTTCAGGCCTCCTCCGACGCTGACGCCGCCGTTGACGCTTCCTTCATCTTGATCAGCTTGCGCGCGAAGATGAGATAGCCCGTGTGCCCCACGATGCGATCCATCGGGCGGAAGCGATCCGTGATGGTCTTGTAAGGGCGCAGAATCAGCTCCTCCACCTCGATGAAACCGAAGTGTTGCTGGCGCAGCTTGTAGAGCAACATCGTGACCTGATTCGTCGTGGGCAGAAGCGCGCCGAAGAAGCCGCCGCCTTTCAGCGCAGCGTGAGCCGATTGGAGATAGAGCCACGGCTCCCGCACATCCAAAAAGAGCGCATCGACGCCGCGCTCCGCGATGCCTTCCGCGATATCGCCCAGCTTGAACGTGACGTACTCCGACAGCCCGACATGGTTCACGTTCTTCTGCGCGAGCGACTGGACATCCTCGTGCGTCTCGTAGGTGATGACGCGCCCGTGCGGTTGCACCATCCGCGCCAACGCCACCGTCATCGCCCCGCTGCCCGTCCCCGCCTCCACGACCTCCGTCCCCGGCCCGATGTTCATCTTCATAATCAGATAGCCGATGTCCTTGGGGTACATAATCTGCGTCGTGCGCTTGAGCGTCCGAATGATCTGCTCCAAGGAGGGCGGCAGAATCAAGTACGGGTAGCCGAGGTGCGTTTCCAGAGTATCACCCCAAAGCTGCCCGATGATCTTCTCGTGATCCAAAATCCCGTGATGCGACTGGAATCGCTGCCCCGGCGTCACGCGAAAGATAAACTCTTTGCGATCCTTGCCGACCAATAGAACAATATCGCTTGCCTGCACGTAGTTTCGATCTGGTTTCACACGCTCTCCTGTCAACTAACCATCCAACGCCACTCCGCTAACGCTCCGAGGCTGACTACAAACCTGGAGCGTTTTTCAATCGAGCTAAACCGATTATAATCAAGGAGTAGCACACTCGCAACTGATATACGCATCCAGTAGGACTTTCCCAGTCGCTCCGAGCGGATGGTTAAATCCGCGCCTCTTGAGTATATTTTGGACGTGTTTTCATCTTGCGCAAGAAAAACGGGGGTCTAGCGATCCCCTTAGAGCGAGAATGGAAAGTCCTGGCAGCCAGAAGCAACTACCTTTATTTTGGCCTGAGGGGGGCACAGATGACCGAAATCAATCGCATGGCGATTACCATTGTCGATGGCAGCCAATCCAAATCCTTGATCCACGTCCTGGGCGAGCATGACTTCTCCGTGACGCTGTTGGATGCCGTGGGCGGCTTTATGCACGAATCGATGGAAACCTTGCTGGTGGGGATGAACAACACGCGCCTGGCGCACTTTTTCTCACTGGTGCGTCGTTATTGCCCCAGTCGCACCCGCTACGTCTCGATGGGCGGCGAGTTGGCGCTGACGCCGGGCTATCCGATGATGATCGAGGCCCGCATCGGCGGCGCGACGATCTTTGTGCTCCCCGTCGAGCAATTCGTGCAGTTGTAACCATGACCACCGAAAGGAGGATAGCCTAATGAAACTCATCGTCGCAATCATCAAAGACCGAGACGCTTTAAATGTCTCCGACGCACTGGTGGAAAATAAATTTCGGGTCACGCGCGTCGCAAGCACCGGCGGATTTTTGCGCCACGGCAACGTGACCTTCCTCATCGGCGTGGATGCCGAGGCCATCGATAAAATCTTCGGCATTATCGAGGCCAATTGCGCCTCGCCCGAACATTCAGATGAACACAAGGCGACCATTTTCGTCCTACCCGCCGAGGATTTCGTACAAATTGGATGAGTAAGTCGTCGCTTATCGCCATCCAAATCTCCGACCGAGCCAACGAACTCCGGCAGCGCGTGCGACTCCTCCTGGCCGGCGGACACTGGAGCGTCCATCTGCCGGTGCGCACCCGCCGCTCGCTGCGCTGGTTCTTAGCCGATGGTCTCTTCGCTAACGCCAGCGGCACGATCATCCGCACCTACCAGGCGATCTATCTGCTGGCGTTGGGCGCCACGCGCGGGCAGATCGGTCTTTTCAGCTCACTGACCAACTTGATGATGCCGGTAGCGATGTTGCCGGGCGCGCGATTGGCGCGCCATCACGACAAAAAGCGCATTGTCGTGATCAGTTCGCTGATTGGACGACTGCTCTTGTTGGCCTTGATACTCCTGCCCATGTTAGCGGGCCGCGCCGTCGTCGGATGGAGCATCGGCGTTTTGGTGGTCTACGCCTTCCTGATGAACCTGCTCAATCCGGCGTGGACGACCTTGGTCGGCCAGATCGTGCCGGTCTATTGGCGGGGACGCTATTTCAGCAGTCGCAACATCATGATGGGCCTCGTCTCATTCCTGGCCGTGCTGGGAATGGGCCAGATCGTCGACCGCTTCGTCACGCCCGTCGGCTACCAGATCGCTTTCGGCGTGGCCGTCGCGCTGGGGCTGGGCGCGACCTACACCTTCGCCCGGATCGAAGTACCGGCGACCGCCACGCCCCACGCCGAACAGCCCGGCGACGCGGATTTCTGGTCGCAGTTGCGCACCCAGCGGAGCTTCCTGGCGCTCTGTGGCGCCGCCGCGATCTGGAACTTCGGCGTCCAAGTCGCCAGTCCCTTCTTCACCGTCTACCTCGTCGACGCCATCCAAGCCTCGGCCACCGCGGTCGCCATCGTCGCCGCGATCTCCAGCCTGGCCGCCTTGCCGGGGCAGCGCGTCTTCGGCCCACTGAACGACCGGCGCGGCCCGCGCTGGGTCCAACAGATGACGGCGCTCGTCATTCCATTTGTGCCGGCGATTTGGGGCTTTATAACGCACCCCTGGCAGGCCTACATCGTCGAGGCGTTCAGCGCCTTCGCTTGGGCCGGCTACAACCTGGCCGCCTTCAACCTCCTGCTGGAGATGACGCCCGACGAGGGGCGGTCGTCCTTCGTTGCCTTCTACCAGACGCTGGCCGGCCTGGGCATGGTCGGCGGCGCGGCCGTCGGCGGCTGGATCGCCGAGACGCGGGGCTATCTCCCCGTCTTTCTGCTCTCGGCGGGATTGCGGATGTCAGGCGCACTGGTCTTCGCCTTCGTCGTGGCGCGCGTCCTGCCGATGCCGAGGTTGCGCTCGCTGCGGGCGCGGGAGACAAGGGACAAGAGACAAGGGGACGAGGAGACAAGGAGACAAGGGGACAAGGAGAGGGAGCAAGATCGTCACAGATGAGGCGCGAGATATTTCTTCACATCGCCTACCGTAACCTTCGCAAGGTTAACCAGAATTAAGAGGAGTTAAGATTATGAACGAACCGACCGGCAAGACAACCTGCATCTTATTGATCCGCCATGGCCGCACGGCCTGGAATCACGAGGAGCGCTTCCGGGGGCGCGTGAACGTCGAACTGGATGAGGTAGGCGAGGCGCAGGCGGCAGCGACCGCCAAAGCGCTCCTCGCCGCCTGGGACATCGACGCGGTCTATAGCAGCCCGCTGCGACGCGCGCGCCAGACGGCGGAGGCCATCGCCAATCCCCTGATTTTGCACGCGCGCCCCCATCCCGGCCTGTTAGATATCGACTACGGCGCGTGGGAGGGCCTGACAATCCCGGAAGTGCGCCAGCGCTGGGCCTCGGCCCTGGAGACCTGGCTGCGCAACCCGCACCTGGCCTACATCCCCGGCGGAGAGACGCTCAAGACGGTGCGTTTGCGCGCCATGGGCGCCCTGCGCGAAATCGCCGAGCGCCATCAGGGCCAAACCGTCGTCATCGTCGCGCACACCGTCGTGAATCGCCTGCTGCTGATGGGGATCTTCGACATCGACAACCAGCACTTCCACCACTTAGGCCAAGACCCCGGCGGCATCAACCTCCTCACCTATGATGGCGACGCCTTCTCTCTACTCAAAATGAACGAGACAGCACATCTCGACGCGCGGGAAGAAAGCTGACCTTCAACCAGGAGAAATAAACCTTATGCCACAAATATCACAATGGAACATGACAACGGATGAACGTCAGGCGCTGGAGATCTTCCTGCGCAAGCTTGTGCAAACGCCCAGCTTGCCAGGGGATGAGGGCCAAGTCGCGGCCATGGTGATGGACGAGATGCGTCGCCTGGGCTACGACGACGTGCAGATGGACGCCGCCGGCAACGTCATCGGGCGGGTGGGGCCGCCGGAGGGGCCGGGGTTGATGTTCGACAGCCACATGGACACCGTCAGCGTCTCCGATCGCGACGCCTGGACCGTGGACCCGTGGGGCGCGGAGGTGCGCGACGGTCGCCTCTACGGCCTGGGCGCCTGCGATATGAAGGGCGGGCTGGCCGCGACGGTCTACGGCGCGGCGGCCCTGCGCGAATCCGATCTCAAAGGGCCGATCTGGGTGGTCTGCGTGGGCTTAGAGGAACCTTCGGAGGGAACGTGCACGCGGATTCTCTTCGAGGAGGATCAGATGGACGCGCAATGGGTCGTCATCGCCGAGCCTTCGGGGCTGAACGTGGTGCGCGCCCAGCGCGGCCACGTGGAGATGAAGCTCACCATCAAAGGGAGGTCGGCGCACTCCTCCACGCCGCAGTTGGGCGTCAACGCAATCTACGCGGCGGCGCGGATCATCTTCGGGCTGGAGATGCTGGCCGATCAACTGCCCCACGATCCCTTCTTAGGGCCGGGCGTCTTAGCCGTGACCGATATCACCTCGCACGCGGTGAGCCGCAACGCGGTGCCCCATCGCTGCGAACTGACGCTCGACCGGCGCTTGACCTTGGGCGAAACGGAATCCTCGGTGCTGTTGGAGGTGGAGCGCGTGATCGCCCGCGAGAATGTCGACGCGCGGGTGGAGATCATCGAGGAGGAGGTGACGACGCACACGGGCGAGGTGCGGCGCGCGCGCCGGGCCTCGCTGCCCTGGGCGCTCGACGAGCGCCATCCGCTGGTGATGGCAATGCAAGCCGCCGCGCGCGACATCGGCTTGCGCCCCACCTTCACCAAATGGCCCTTCGCCACGGAGGGCACCTACACCGCCTGCATCGCCGAGATCCCGACCGTGGGCTTTGGCCCCGGCAATCCCGCACACATCCACACCGTCGATGAATTCATCGAACTGCGCCAGGTTCACGCCGCCGCCACCGCCTACGCCGCCCTGGGCGCGCGCCTGCTCGGATCGTAGAGCTTACGGGTCGGGATTTAGCCTGACCTCAAAAAACTTGTAACTTTTAACCTGTAACTTTCAACTTTTTCAGAGGAGGAATACCAAATGGACGAACACCTGACCCAAGAAGAACGACTTTTGGCCGCCGTCGCGCACGCGGGGATCTTGATTCCCGTCACGGGCATTATCGCCCCGCTGCTGATCTGGCTGACGCAACGCGAGCGCTCGCCCAAGGTGAAATTCCACGCGATCCAGGCGACGGTCTACCAGGCGCTGCCGGTGCTGGCGATGCTCATCTACATGGGCTGCTTTATGTGCGCCTTCGGCTTCACGATGTTGGCCGCGATGTTCCCCGCATCCTCCGGCGACGGCGCGTTGGTCGCGTTCGCCAACCTCTTCCCACTGCTCATCTTCTTCGCCGCCCTCTTCATCTTTATGATCTACGGCCTCGTGGGCGCCGTGCGCGTCTTCCAAGGCGCCGATTTTCGCTATGCGATCATCGGCCGCTGGCTGGAGCGCTATTTAGACCGCGATCATAAGGAAGCAGCGTGAGCGCCATTGACGTGCGGGCCGAGGTAAGAGAGGCCATCGACGCGGATCGTCCCATCGTAGCGCTGGAGAGCGCGCTGATCACCCACGGCTTCGCCTATCCCGACAACATCGAGATCACCCGGCGGATGGCGGCCGCGATCCGCGAGGTCGGCGCGCTGCCCGCCGTCATCGGCGTCTGGCGGGGTCAGCCGACGGTCGGGCTGAGCGAGACCCAGGTGGCGACGCTGGCGGCGAATGAAGATAGAAGCGCCGTCAAAGTCAGCGTGCGCGATCTGCCGCTGGCCGGGATGCGAGGCGTGCACGGCGGCGCCACCGTCGCGGCGACGGCAGCGTTGGCACAGCGCGTGGGCGTGCGCGTCTTCGCGACCGGCGGCATCGGCGGCGTGCATCGCGGCCACCCGGAGGACATCTCCGCCGATCTGCCCGTACTGGCGACCACGCCCATCGTCGTGGTCTGCGCCGGGGCCAAAGCGATCTTGGATCTGCCGCGCACACTGGAATTCTTAGAGACCTGGGGCGTACCCGTGCTCGGCTGGCAGACGGCGGAATTCCCCGCCTTCTACAGTCGCAGCTCCGGCCTGCGCGTCGATGTGCAAATCGCGGGCGCGGCGCAGGTGGCGCAAATCTATCGCGAGCAGCGGGCGCTTAACTTGCCGCAAGCGAGCCTCGTCACCGCCCCCATCCCCGCCGAGGACGAAATCCCCGCCGAGGAGATTGCGCCCCTCATCGAGCAGGCCGTCGCCGAGGCCGAGGCGCAGGGCATCACGGGCCGCGCCATCACGCCCTTTATCCTGGCGCGCATGGTCGAACTGAGCGGGCATCGCGCCCAGGCGGCCAACGAGCGCCTGCTGATCAACAACGCCCGCATCGCGGCGCAGATCGCCTGCGAGTTGGCCGGGCAGTGAACTACCCGTCTCAAAGCTGAAGTCGGCTAAAAGCCGACTCAACACCAAGAATCATCTTCCATTTCAGTCGGCTTCCAGCCGACTTGAGCTTTTAGCCCGCGATTTATCTGCGGGCGCAGGGCGATGAGGCTGTCCTCCTTACCGGATTATTTTCTTACGCTTCATCATTCATTGGTCTAAGGCTAAAGCTATTGGAGACCCACAGTGAACGTCACCCTCCATCCCACCGCCGGGCTGCACATTGACGGCGTCCCGGCCTTGATCCAGGCGGGGACGCTGCACTATTTCCGCCTGCCGCACGCCGACCTGTGGCGGCCCGTGTTAGAGCGGATGCGGATGGCGGGGTGCAACGCCGTGCTCGTGCCCTTCCCCTGGCACTATCACAGCCCCACGGCGGGGATGTACGACTTCACCGGCCCGCGCGACATCGACCGCCTGCTGGCGGAGGCAGCGCGGATGGGCCTGTGGCTCATCGCCTATCCGGGGCCGTGGATCGGCGGGCCGAGTCCGGGGCTGGACGCGGGCGGCATTCCGCCGTGGCTCTTCCGCATCCCGGCGGCGGCGCCCCGCTGTGGCGACGCGGCGCCCGGCCCCTCGTTCCCCTTCCTGCGCGCGGTCTGGGAGTGGTGGGAGCGATTGTTCCCCCACTTCGTCGCGCACGACAACCTCCTGCTCGTCGCAGTGGACGCCGGAGTCTGCGCCGACGGGCGCCCGCTATCGCGCTACCTCTATCCCCTGGTGGAGATGGCGCGGCGGCTGGGCGTGAAGGTCCCGCTGCTGACGCCCCTCCCGACAGAAGCGGAGGACGGAGCGCGGCGGCGCTTTGTCCCGCTGACGGCGGAGGGCCGGATCGCGGCGGACGCGCCCGGCGGCTTGGTGGAGATCACGGACGAGGCGGCGCTGGGCCGGGCGGTCGCCTGGGGCCGCGAGGGCTACATCCGCGCGCACACGCACGCCGAGGTCGCCTGGGGCTACTGGCCCGCGTTGGGTTCGGCTCCGGCGGATATGGACGCCGCCGCCGTCGAAGCGCCGATCCGCGAAGGGGGCGGCGGCAGCGCGGCCTACGATCAGATGCGGCGGACGACGTTGGCGCTGGCTTCCCTGGGCGACGTGCTGACGCAGGCCGCGCCCGCCGAGATGATCTACGCCTCGGAGGAGCGCTGCTTAGAGAGCGCCTGGTCGGATGGCGCGACGACGGTCGCCTTCCTGCGCTCCGCGGGCGCGGTGGGCGAGACGCGCCTCTCGCTGCCGTTGGGGGATGCGCTGCTGGTCACCTCGCCCGTCTGGCTGCCGCCCGATGAGACGAGCGCGCTGCCGCTGCAATGGCCGCTGGCGGGCGGGCGCGTGCAGGCGATGACGCTGCCGCCCGTGTTGCGGACCAAGGTCGCGGGCCGGTATCTGCTGGTGGTCGTCAACGAGGCGGGCGGCGAGATCATCCTCTCCGACGACTTCCGCGTGCGGCACACGCGCGGCCCTGTCGCGACCGAGCGCGGCCCCGACGGCCTGATCGTCCGCATCGACGCGGCGCGGGTCGCCTCCGTGCTGCTGGATACCCTGAGCGCCGTCGATGAGCCGCTGCAAATCCTGGCGCTGGCCCCGCGCTTCGCCGTGCGCGTCTGGCCGCTGGACGATGTGTGGCGCACCACGCCCGCCTACCCCGCCGCCTGGACGCCGGATTTGGAGGAGCCGGCGCGCGGGCTGGTGATCGGCCCGGAGATGGTGCGCCCGCGCGCGGACGGCGGCTTCGATTACGCGGTGACGGAGAAGGGCTTCGGCTATCGCTGGGGGCCGTGGCGCGGCAGCGATCCGCACACGTGGCTGGCGCCGCTGATGTGGCGCGCGCCCGCCGCGCTGCGCCTGCCGGAGCTGACGTGGGAATCGAGGCCGGGCGCGCCGGAGATCGCGCGCGCCTACGATGACCGCGCGTGGCAGCGCATCGCGGCGGAGGGTTCGCCGGCGACCTCCGACGCGCAGACGTGCAGTTACGGCTTCACGTGGTATCGTGGGCGCTTTCGCGGGCCGGCGGAGGCGGTCACGCTGACCTTGGGATGGGGCGGGCAGGCGTGCGACGTCTTCTTCAACGGGGAGCACCTTGCCTCCTTGAGCGCCGCGCCTGCGGATCAGGCCCCGACGCCCAAGACGTTACCGCTGCCGCCGAGGCTGCTACAGGCACAAGAGGAGAACGTGCTGGCGCTGCTGGTTGAGCATCGCGGCCGGCCGGCGGCCTGGGAGGCGGCGGCGCGCCCGCAAGGGTTGTTAGCCTGCGAGCTGGACACGGGCGCCGCCATTCGCTGGCGCGTCAGGTGCGGCTTGGCGGGCGAGCGTCAGGTGCAGGGCTTCCCCGGCTACGCCGATTGGGAACTCGTGCCGCAGGAGGGCGCGGCGCACATCACCTGGCACCGCGCGCTGTTTCGATTGGAGGTTGCCGAGGGGATCGAG
>CAZCAI010000016.1:21599-42730 GCA_964496595.1 uncultured Anaerolineales bacterium | reverse complement strand
ACAACGCTGGCCGGGCAGATCGCTAACGCCTTCCAGAGTGCGGAGTTGCTGGGAGATGCCGAGGAAGCCCGAGATCAGGCGCAACGTTATCTTGAACTGGTGGGGTCCATTATCGTTGCCATTGATGCTGAGGGCAAAATCACCTTGATCAATCGCGCCGGTTGTGAGTTGCTTGGTTACGAGGAAGAGGAGTTAATCGGCCAAGATTGGTTCGCCGTCTCGTTGCCGGAGGTCGCGCAAGAGGAGGTGCGCGGTGTCTTTGCCCAGATTATGGCCGGCGACATCGCGCCTGTGGAGGAGTATGACAGCCCGGTTGTGACCAGAGAAGGTGAAGAGCGCATCCTCTCCTGGCACAACAGCCTCCTGCGGGATGACGAAGGCAACATCCTCGGCACATTAAGTTCTGCCGAGGATATCACCGAACGTCTGCGGGCGGAGCAGGCGATGCGCGAAAGCCAGGTCAAATTCCAGACCGTCGCGGATTACACTTACGACTGGGAGTACTGGCTGGGGCCGGATGGTGAATTCCTCTACGTTTCCCCGGCGTGTGAGAAGATCACCGGGTACTCTGTCGCTGAGTTTGAATCCAATCCCCATCTTTTGGATGAGATTGTACTCGCTGATGATGAAGATACGCTCCATCACCATGTGCATGACTATCACCAGAACCCCCAAGAGGTTCCTACCGCTGAGGGCCTTGCCGAGACCGAATTCCGCATCAAGACAAAAGATGGCGACGTGCGTTGGATCGGACATGCCTGCCAGCCAGTCTATGGGCCAAACGGTGAATGGCTCGGACGCCGCGCCAGTAACCGCGACATCACCGAGCAGAAGCTGGCCGAGATAGAACAACAGCGCTTCACCACCCGCCTAAACACCGCCGCGCAGATTTCGGAGCAGGTCGGCTCGATCCTTGATCCCGATGAGCTATTGGAAACCGTGATCCCGCTGATTAAGGAGCGTTTTGGTCTCTACTACGTGCACGTCTACACCTTGGATGAGGAGAGCGGCATGCTCAACCTCCGGGCGGGCTATGGCGAGGCTGGCGAGAAGATGTTGGCCGAAGGCCACAGCATCCCGTTGGATCGTGAAGCTTCGCTGGTGGCGAGGGCGGCCCGCACCCAAGATCCCGTGCTGGTCGATGACGTGACCGAGAACCCCAACTTCATGCCCAACCCGCTGCTGCCGGATACCAAGACCGAGGTCGCGGTGCCGGCCATCGCGGGCGGCAAGGTGCTGGGCGTCTTCGACGTGCAGCATGACGAGACCCACTACTTCACCCAGGCAGATGTGGATGTCTTCCAGACGTTGGCCGGGCAGATCGCCAACGCCTTCCAGAGTGCAGAGTTGTTCGAGCAGGCAGAGCGTAACTTGCGAGAGACCGAGGTACGTCTCGCGGTAAGCCAGGCATTGGCAGAAGCGGAAACTGAGTCACACGTGTGGTCTGCGATGCTAGAACATTCAGGGTTGTATCCAGAGGCCGCCATAGGTCTGTACGCCTTTGAAGAAGAGGCTGGTAAGAAAATTCAGGTCACGCGCGCCTTTAACAACTACGATACCGACATTGCCGAAGAGCCAGTGGGCACTCGCTTCCCGGCCAATGAATTCGAGGTAACGGCGCTGGTAGCTGGCGGGGAGCAGGTGATCATTGATGACATCTTTACTGATACCCGAATGGGCGCCGGGATGCAGGAAGATGCTCGTAAGCTAGGCTATGTAAGCCTGGCAGCCACGCCTATCTCTGTGGGCAATACCATCATCGGCCTCATTGTAGCTCACTCACCGGAGAAATCCTACTTTGATGAAGCTAAGCTGAATTTGTATGCCACACTGGCAGAACAGGGTGCGGTCGCATTGCAAGCAGCGCGGCTGCGCGACCAATTAAGCCTCACGCAGTTCTCCGTGGATCACGGCCCGGCGGCTATTTACTGGATGCGCCCCGATGCCAGCCTCTTCGATGTCAACGAAACCGCCTGTCGGATGTTGGGCTACTCGCGCGAAGAGTTGCTTTCGCTCGAGCGATTCACCGACCTCGACCCCAATTTCCCGCCCGAAGCATGGGCCGGTCACTGGGAAGACCTTAAAGAGAAGCAGCGGATGACGATCCAGACGCAGCACCAGGCTAAGGACGGCACGATTGTCCCCGTCGAGGTGGAGGTCAATTACCTCAAATATGGCGATCAAGAGTTCGATTGCGCCTTTGCCCGCGATATTACTGAGCGTTTGGAGGCAGAGCGCGCGGTGCGCGAGAGTGAGGAACGCATACGCTTGCTGATTGAGAGTGTGCGGGACTACGCGATTATCCAGCTCGACCCCGAAGGTCGTGTCGTGGCATGGAACGAAGGCGCGCAGCGCATTAAGGGCTACACGGAAGAGGAAATCGTGGGCGCGCACTTCTCGCGATTCTACACAGAAGAAGACCAAGAAGTCGGGCGTCCCGAAGAGGTTCTGGCGTTGGCGCGTGAGCGCGGTTCCTACGAGGATACGGGCTTGCGGGTTCGCAAGGATGGTTCCGCCTTCTGGGCTAATGTTGTTATCACAGCCATCCGAGATGAGGACGGCAATCTACGAGGATTCTCCAAGGTAACCCGTGATATTACCGAGCGAATGGAAGCGGAAGAGCGATTACGCACGAATGAGGAGCGATTGTCGCTGGCGCTAGAAGCTGGACGGGTGGGTATCTGGGAGTTCTGGCCGCAGAAGAACGAGGTCTACTTCAATCCTACCTGGTACACGATGTTGGGCTATGAACCCGATGAACTGCCGCAGGAGTTGAGCACGTGGGGCATGTTGCTCCATCCCGATGACGCCGAGCGCGCGAATGAAATCGTGATGGGCGGTGTGGAGGCAGGTAAGGACTTTCATTTGCAGTTCAGGATGAAGACCAAGGAGGGCGGCTGGCGCTGGATTCAGGCCCATGGCTACATCACCGAGCACACACCGGAGGGCAGCGCCGAACGGGTCATCGGTACCCACACCGACATCACCGAGCAGAAGTTGGCTCAAGAGGAATTACGCGAGGCTGAGGCTCAACAGCGCGCGATCCTGGAAACGACGCCCGTTGGCATCGCTATTACCTCGGTGCCGGAGGGCAAGGTGCTCTACGTGAACCCAGAGTTCACGGAGATCTTGGGCTACCCAGAAGACGAAGTGATGAATCAAGTTGCGCCTAACTTCTATGCCAGCCAGGAGGAGGCGGAAGCGACCTTAGCGCTACTCCAATCCCAAAATGGGAAGTTGAGCGACCACGAGATCCGGGCGGTGCGCGCGGATGGGGCGGAGGTATGGCTATCACTCTCCTTCCAGCCGCTGGAGTACGGCGGGCAGCCTGCATCCTTGGTGGTATTTGTTGACATCACCGAGCGTCGACAGACGCAGGCGGAAGTCGAGCGCTTTGCTGGGCGACTGAACACAGCGGCGGCAATCTCCGAGCAGGTCGGCTCGATCTTAGATCCCGATGAACTGCTGGAGACCGTGATCCCGCTGATTAAGGAGCGCTTTGGTCTCTACTACGTGCACGTCTACACCCTGGATGAAGAAAGCGGCATGCTTAACCTCCGGGCGGGGTACGGTGAGGCCGGCGAGAAGATGTTGGCCGAAGGCCACAGCATCCCGCTGGATCGTGAAGCCTCGCTGGTCGCGACGGCGGCCCGCACCCAAGAGCCGGTGCTGGTCGATGACGTGACCGAGAACCCCAACTTCATGCCCAACCCGCTGCTGCCGGATACCAAGACCGAGGTTGCGATCCCATCCATCGCGGGCGGTAAAGTATTGGGCGTCTTTGATGTGCAGCACGATGAGCCTCACTACTTCACCGACGCGGATGTGGACGTCTTCCAGACGCTGGCCGCGCAGATTGCCAACGCTTTCCGCAGCGCTGAATTATTCGATCGCGCAGAGCGTCAGCGTGCACTCTACGACGGCATCCTCCAGAACCTCCCCATTGGTGTATGGGCGGTGGATAATGAGTTTACGCCCCTGCATATCAACGAAGCCGGACAGAGAATGTTAGGCCGAGAGACGGTGGAGGCGGATGGCCGGCGCTATGTCGAGACCTACGATGTGATTGAAGTAGAGTCTGGCGAACCTTACGACAATACAGAACTACCATTGTTCAAAGCGGTAACTCAGGGAGGACAGCACGCGGTGACGGATGCTGGTGTCCGTCATACTGATGGATCGGTCGTGCCAATGTTAATCAATGCCGCGCCACTCTTTGATCCGGGAGGGGAGCAGATGGGCGGGGTCGTCGTCTTCTCGGATATGACCGAACAACGCGAGACTCAGGAGGCCATCAGAGAAGAACGCAACTTCTCTAACTCGATTCTCGGCGGCCTGCCGGGTATCTTCTACCTATATGACTCCGAAGGGAAGTTGGTTCGCTGGAATGAGAACTTCCAGGAGGTATCAGGCTACTCAGCGGAAGAGATGCGAGCGATGCCAGCCACGGCCTTTATCGGTGAGGAGGATCGTGAGCTTATCGCCAACAGTATGCAGCAAGTTTTCGTGGAGGGACAGGTAGAAGTTGAAGCGATTCTCTTGACTAAGGACGGCGAAGAAATCCCCTACTACTTCACCGGTATTCGGACTGTCGTGGGAGGCGAGCCTTATCTTGCCGGCGTCGGCATTGACATCACCGAACGCAAGCGGGCGGAGGAGGCGTTACAGATGACGCGCTCATCGGTCGAGCGTTCCCCGGATGCTTTCTACTGGTTCGATGAGGAAGCACGTTTCATTGACGTCAACGAGGCCACCCTTGAGATGACGGGATATACCCGCGAGGAAATCCTGGCATTGAGCGTTTTCGATATAGACCCCACTTTCCCCCGGGAAGCCTGGGTCCCCCTCAAGGCGCAACTCCAGGAAGAGGGGGCTATCACCTTTGAAGGCACTAATCAAACGAAAGATGGCATATCCATCCCGGTGGAGGTTGTGATCAGCTACCTGGAATTCGGTGAACAGGACATCTATTTCTCGATTGCCCGTGACATCACCGAGCGTAAGCAGGCCCAAGCCGAGCGCGAGCGCTTCACCACCCGCCTGAATACCGCCGCGCAGATTTCCGAGCAGGTCGGCTCGATCTTAGATCCCGATGAGCTATTGGAGACCGTGATCCCGCTGATTAAGGAACGCTTTGGCCTCTACTACGTGCATGTCTACACCTTGGATGAGGAAACCGACATGCTCAACCTCCGGGCGGGCTACGGCGAGGCCGGCGAGAAGATGTTGGCCGAAGGCCATAGCATCCCGTTAGATCGCGAAGCCTCGCTGGTCGCAACAGCGGCCCGCACCCAAGAACCGGTGCTGGTCGATGACGTGACCGAGAACCCTAACTTCATGCCCAACCCGTTGTTGCCCGATACCAAGACCGAGGTTGCAGTGCCCTCGATTGCTGGTGGGCGCGTCTTAGGCGTCTTCGACGTGCAGCACGATGAGTCCCACTACTTCACACAGGCAGATGTGGACGTCTTCCAAACATTGGCGGCACAGATTGCTAACGCCTTCCGCACGGCTGAGCTGTACGAAACTGCGGAGGATGAGCGGGCGTTCTATGATGGCATCATCGAGAACCTACCCGTCGGCGTGTGGGCGGTGGATAATGAGTTCACGCCGCTGCTGGTGAACCCGGCGGGGCGGGAGATGATGGGACGCGAGGTCCAGGATCAAGATGGCGGCGCCTATGTTGAGAACTACGAGGTCATCGACGTCGAGACGGGCGAATTGTACGACAACACAAAGCTCCCGTTGGTTAAAGCTGTGACGCAAGGCGGTGAGCACTCGGCGACGGGTATTGGTGTTCGCCATCCCGATGGTACGGTGGTGCCGCAGATCATCAACGCCGCGCCTCTATACGATGCGGAAGGTAAACAGCGTGGCGGTGTGGTAATCTTCGTGGATGCGACCGAGCAATACGAGGCCCAGCAAGCTATTCGCGAAAACCAGATCAAATTCCAGACCGTCGCGGATTATACCTACGACTGGGAGTACTGGCTGGGGCCGGATGGTGAATTCCTCTACGTTTCCCCCGCCTGTGAGAAGATCACAGGCTATACGGTTGAGGAGTTTATGAACAATCCCAACCTGCTGGATGAGATCGTCCATCCCGACGACCGGGAACCTCTCCATCATCACGTGCATGTCTATCACGAGAATCCAGCGGAGGTGGCGACGGCGGAAGAGGCTGCGGAGGTAGAGTTCCGTATCATGACCAAAGATGGGGATATCCGTTGGATTGGTCACGTCTGCCAGCCGGTCTACGGGCCGGAGGGTGAGTGGTTAGGTCGGCGAGCCAGTAACCGTGACGCCACAGAGGCCGTCAAAGCCCGCGAATCGTTGGCCCAGAACGAGGAACGTCTATCGCTGGCGCTGGAATCCGGGCGCGTGGGCATCTGGGAGTTCTGGCCGCAGCGCGACGAGGTCTACTACAACCCGACCTATTACACGATGTTGGGCTACGAACCCTACGAATTACCCCAGGATTTAAGCACGTGGTCTGGCCTGATGCATTCCGATGATGTCGATCACGCCAATGCAACGGTGATGGACAGTATTCAGAATGGCGAAGACTTCCATTTGCAGTTTAGGATGCAGACCAAGGAAGGCGATTGGCTTTGGATTCAGGCCCACGGCTACGTCACCGAGCACACGCCGGAAGGCATAGCCGAGCGGGTCATCGGCACGCACACCGATATCACCGAGCGTAAGTTGGCGGAGGCGGAACAGGAGCGCTTGAGCGCGGTCCTGGAGGCCACAACCGACTTCGTCGGCATCGCGACGCCCGATGGAAAAGGCGTCTACTTCAACCAAGCTGGACGCGAGATGGTGGGTATTCCTGCGGATGCAGATCCCAGCGAGTATGAGATCGTCTCGTTCACGCCTGAACGGGAGCTGGCGCGAACCCAAGAGGAGATTCTCCCCACCGCAATTCAAGAAGGGTCCTGGACGGGCGAGAGCTTCATTCGGCCCTTAGATGGTGAGGAGATTCCGGTTTTGATGACGGTAATCTCCATCACGGATGAGGCCGGCAACCTGCGATATCTCGCCAACATCGCCCGCGACATCACCGACATTCGAGAGGCGCAGGAAGCGCAGGCCCGATTTGCTGCACAACTGGGCACAGCGGCGGAAATCGCCGCCCGCGTTAACGCGGTACTCGATCCCGATGAACTCTTCGATATGGTGATCCCGCTGACCAAGGAACGCTTCGACCTCTACCACGTCCACTTCTACGCCTTCGATCCCGAAGGCGAGTTACTCAACCTCCGCGCCGGCTATGGCCGCGCGGGCGAGTTGATGCTCCGCCAGGGCCATAAGATCCCCCTCGACCGCGAACGCAGCATTGTGGCCCGCGCCGCCCGCGACCGTGAACTGATCGTCGTCAACGACGTCACGGCGGCGCCAAATCACCTGCCGAACATGCTCCTGCCGGATACGAAATCCGAGGTGGCCGTTCCGGCCATCGTCGGCGATGAACTTCTGGGCGTGTTGGATGTCCAGGCCGACGAGGCCAATTTCTTCTCCGAATCCGATCTGGACGTCTACCGCACACTCGTCGGGCAGATTGCTACCGCGTACCAGAATGCGCGTTACTTCGAGCGTCAGCATGAGAGCGAGGTCGCGCTGCGAGAATCGGCGGAAAAGATCCGCGCGATCTTCAACGCCATCACCGACGGCATCAGCGTCACCAATATGACGGGCGAGATCACCGACCTGAACGAGGCGCTATTAGATTTGCACGGCTACCAGCAACGTGATGAGTTGTTGGGTCGCAACACGATGGAATTGATCGCCCGCGACGATTGGCCCACCGCCACACAGAACATCAATCACACCTTGGATGAGGGCAGCAGCCGTAACCAAGAGATGTTGCTGGTGCGCAAGGGAGGCGGCCTCTTCGACGGTGAGTTGAGCACAGCGTTGCTCCAGGATGAGGAGGGGAATCCCACCGGCATCATCTCGGTGGTGCGCGATATCACCGAGCGCAAGCGCCGCGAGGCTGCCTTGCGCCTGACCCGCGCCTCCGTCGATAACGCTGAGGACGAGATTTTCTGGTTCGATCAAGATGGTAATTTCTTCGATGTCAACCGCGCAGCGTGCGAGGTCCTGGGCTATACCCGTGAAGAGTTGCTGGAGCTGCAGGTCTTCGATATCGATCCTGACTTCCCAGAGGAAGCGTGGCCGGGATTGGTTTCTCAGCTCCGCGATGAGGGCGCCGTCACATTGACTAGCCAACATATGACCAAATCGGGCGAGATCTTCCCAGTAGAAGTGACCATCAACTACATGAAATTTGGCGATCAGGAGTACATCTTCTCCTTCGCTCACGACATCACCGAACGCCAGCGCGTGGAAGAGGAGCGGCGCCGCTTCACCACCCAGTTGCGCACCGCCGCCGAGGTCGCTGCGCAGATCAACGCCATTCTCGATCCGCAAGAGCTGCTCGCCGAGGTGGTGCCGATGGTCCAGGAACGCTTCGATCTCTACCACGTGCATGTTTACATCATAGATGAGGAGACCGGTGAGTTGGTGATGCGCGTCGGCACCGGCGAGGCCGGGCGCGTGATGCTCGAGGAAGGACACAGGATCGCGTTAGACCGCAGAAGGAGCCTCGTGGCGCGCGCCGCACGCTCCAAGCAGCCAGTGTTGGTCAATGATGTGACTCAAGATCCGGACTTTATGCCCAACCCGCTCCTCCCCGATACAAAATCGGAAGTGGCCGTGCCCGCCCTCGCGGGGGATCGCGTGATCGGCGTCTTCGACGTGCAAGATGACGAACCTAACCGCTTCACCGAATCTGACCTGGACGTCTTCGCCACCTTGGCCTCGCAGATCGCCATCGCCTTCCAGAACGCGCAGTACTTCGAGGAAGTTCAGCGGACGGCGGAACGGCTGCGCGAGGTGGATCGTCTCAAGGGCGAGTTCCTGGCCAATATGAGCCACGAGCTGCGCACCCCGCTCAACTCCATCCTGGGCTACACCGAGGTCATCCTGATGGGCATCGACGGCCCGCTTAACGACGAGATGAAAGAAGACATCGACGCCATCCACAAGAACGGCAAACATCTCCTGCGACTGATCAACGACATCTTAGACCTCACCAAGATCGAGGCCGGGCGGCTGAAGCTCGAGCAAGAAGAGGTCTACCTTTCCCCGCTCTTCGACGATGTCCGCACCAACAACATCGGCTACTTCCACAAGCAGAAAACCGACATCGACTTCCGCGTCCAGGTATTGGATGAGGATATGCGCGTCTACGCCGACCGCGTCCGCCTGACCCAGATCCTCAACAACCTCGTCTCGAACGCGGCCAAATTCACCGATGAGGGCTTCGTCGAGATGCGCGCCTATCGCGACGGCGACTGGGCCTGTATGGAGGTCGAGGATACCGGCATCGGCATTGCTGAGGAAGATCTAGATACGGTCTTCGAGCGCTTCCGGCAGGTCGATGGTTCTAATGCCCGGCGCGCCGAGGGAACCGGCCTCGGCTTAGCGATCACCAAGCATCTGGTCGAGATGCACGGAGGATATCTCGAAATCCACAGCGAGGCGGGCAAAGGTAGCATCTTCGCCGCTTATCTTCCTATCTATGAACCCGAGGCGGAAGCGACTGAAGAAAATCCCGCCGAATGATGCTGACGATCAAGAGACCCAAAGAGACCTTCAGATAATTGTATAAATCTCTTTGGGTCTCTGAGTAAGGCATTTATAAGGAAAATAAACCTCCCAGTAGAGACGCAAAATCTTGCGTCTCTACAATCAACATCGGTTTTTGGGGAAGGTTTTAGATCCTGGAACTACCTAAATGACTTGACAGAAACCGATATTGCATGACAATAGAGCGAGACCATTGAGCACTCAGAGGGGCAACAACCTATAATGCAGAACAAAGAAAAAAAGCCCGTCATCCTGGCTGTAGATGACCATCCCCATAACGTCAAATTGCTCGCTTCGATCTTGGAGCCGAACGGATACGAGGTTCTGCGCGCTTACAATGGCCCCGATGCATTGAAAATGGCTCAGGAATCCTCGCCTGACGTGATCATCTTGGATGTCGTGATGCCTGGCATGGACGGGTTCCAAGTGACAGAGGAGCTACGCGCTCACTCGGAGATGGAAGCTATCCCCATCTTAATCCTGACAGCGTTGCGAGATATGGAAAGCAAAGTGATGGGGCTGGAATCGGGCGCGGATGATTTCCTCAGCAAGCCCTTCAATTCCATCGAGTTGTTAGTCCGGGTGCGATCTCTGCTGCGCATTAAAGAGCTTCACGATGAGCTGGAGGTGAAAAATGCGCTGCTGGAAAGCGTATTGCACCATTACGTCTCCAAGGACATCGCCAGCGACATTCTGAGCAATCCCGATCAAAAGCTCCGCCTGGGCGGCGAGAGTTGCGTCGTCAGCGTCCTATTCGCGGATATTCGCGGCTTCACCCGCTTTTCCGAGCTACATCCGGCTTCGCATGTCACCAAAGTATTGAATCATATTTTCAACACCCTGGTGCCGGTCATTTTCGAGTTCGAAGGCACCTTAGATAAATACCTGGGGGATGCGATTATGTCCTTTTACGGGGCGCCGATTCCTAACGAAAGAAATGCGGAATTGGCTCTGCGCACGGCTTGCATGATGCAACTGCGCTTCCCCGAAATCCTGCAATCGATGGATGGGATGTCAGAATTGGGGCTGGGGGTCGGCATTTGCACCGGCGAAGCCGTGGTCGGCAACATCGGCTCGGTCGATATTATGGACTACACCGTCATCGGCAACATCCCCAACACGGCCAAACGCCTTCAGGAAAGCGCCAAGCCGGGCCAAATCCTGGTGGATAAACCGACCTATCTCGCGGCGCGGGACATCGTCGATGCCCGTCCGCTTGAACCCCTGATATTAAAAGGGCGATCTGAGCTGATTGAAATCTACGAAGTTTTCTCAGTCAAAGACTGTCCGTAGCCCGACCCGAGACGAACTGCAGTCAAGTCAGGATCGGCTACGTCCCAACCTAGTTAAATTATCCATACACCAGATCGAATGAGACGAACGGGAGTGAGTATGCTAACGCTATTCTCAGGCGTACAGTGCTTATTATGTGGTCATATTATGGATCCTGATCCCTACGTCCTCCAGTGCGAAGCGTGCGGCGATGTATGGCTCAATGCGTTGTATGATGTCAATAAATTGCCGTCAGATTGGAAGACCTTATTGAAGGATCGCCCCTATGACCTGTGGCGCTATCGTGAGTTATTACCCTTCGATGATGACTTCAAAACCGTGTCGATGGGCGAGGGATGGACCCCGCTCACCCGCGCCGAGGGGCTGGAGCGCGAATCGGGGCACGTCGGAATTTGGATCAAGGACGAGCGCCAGCACGCCACCGGCTCCTTCAAGGATCGCCAGGCGACCGTTGCGGTCAGCGCCCTGCGCGATCAAGGCATCGATGAGGTCGTCTTGGCCTCGACCGGCAACGCCGCGGCGGCCTACTCTGCCTATTGCGCCCGCGCCGGCATGAAGCTGTGGGCCTTCGTGACCAGCAGCGTCCCCGCCGAAAAGATGCGCGAGCTAGGTCTCTACGGCGCCGAGGTGATCAAAATCACCGGCACCTACGACCAGACCAAAAAAGTGGCCGCCGACTTCGCCCGCCGTCATAACCTCTACGTCAGCCGGGGCGCGAAAGCCATCCCCTGCAAGGAGAGCATGAAGACCATCGCGTTCGAGATCGCCGAACAGATGGACTGGCAAGCGCCCGATTGGTACATCCAGGCCGTCTCCGGCGGCATCGGGCCGCTGGGCGTCATTAAGGGATTCCAGGAATTGTACGCGGCAGGACTTATCGACCGCGTGCCCAAGATCGGCGTGGTACAGGCTGAGGGATGCTCGCCTATGGTCCGCTCCTGGGAGAAGGGCCTCGATGAGGCGGAGACAGTGGAGCAGCCCGATAGCTTGATCACCGTGTTGGCGACCGGCAAGCCGGGCATGGCCTACAAAATCCTCAAACAAGCCAGCGATGAGAACGGCGGCGCGATGGTCTCCGTCAGCGATGGCGAGGCGTTCCGCGCGATGCGGCGCGTCGCGCGCTTAGAGGGCTTCTCGATGGAGCCGGCCGCCAGCGTGGCCTTCGCCGGGCTGGATAAGATGCTTGAGCGCGGCTACATCAGAGCGGGTGAGCGGGTCGTCGTTAATTGCTCCGGCCACACGTTCAGCGCCGAGAAGTATGCCTTAGAAGATCGCTACATCTTGAATCTCTCCGTCCAGACGCCAGAGGCCGTGCGTCCCGCCGAGGGACTGGCCGCCGCGCTGGAACAGTTAGATGAACAGATCACGACCATCGTCATCATCGATGACAATCCCTACGATAGCCGGCTCATTCGCCGCTTCCTCAAAAATTACAAGAACTACCGCGTCTTTGAGGCGAACAACTCGAAGGACGGGCTGGACCTGGTGCGCCAACGCCATCCCGATCTCGTCGTGTTGGATCTCACCATGCCGGAATTGGATGGTTTCGCGGTGATGGATGAGTTGAAGAAAGACCCCCGGACCTCCAAGATCCCGGTGGTCATCGTCTCCGGCAAGACGCTATCGCCGCCGGAGCGCGAGCGTATCCGCGATTACGCGGAGTCCGTCTGGCTGAAGGGGAGCTTCAGCGCGCGCGAGTTAGTCAATCACATGGTGCGCGTGGTCGAAGAGGAAGGTCTCGCCACGCCGGTGTCAGAGATCAAGATGAAGGAGACTGAGATCGCGTCGGAAGATATGATCGCCGATTTTGGCAACGAACAGCGCCAACGCATCCTCATCGTGGATGATTACGCCCCGGAAGCGCGGTTGATCCGCCGTCTGCTGGAGACGCGCAAACGCTTTGAGATCATGGAAGCGCACTCCGGCCAGGAAGCACTCAACACCATCGAAAAGATGCCGCCGGATTTGATTATCTTGGATTTAATGTTGCCGGACATCGGAGGCGAGACGCTGCTGGGAATTTTGCGCACCCAAGAATCGACTCAAAATATCCCCGTAATAATCGCCACAGCGAAAGATATCGATCAAGAAACGCGCGCACGTCTAGCGGCCAATGTCGATTCCATCTGGTTGAAATCTTCCTTAGATCGTAGTAGCATGCTCTCGCACATCGAGTCTATTTTACCGGAGTAAGGGTTATGAGTGAAGATCAAAAACTAATCTTATACATCGAGGATAATTATCACAATCGTCGGATTGTGCAGAAGGTCCTGAAGGCCAAGGGCTACGACATTCGGTTGGCCGAGGATGGCACAACCGGCTGGGAGATGGTCCAGGAGTTGCAGCCGCCCTTGCTCCTGTTAGATATCAGCATCCCCGGCCTGGATGGCATGGAGGTTGTCTCGCGCATTAAGGATGATGACGTTCTCAAGGACATTTGGGTCATCGCGTTGACCGCCTCCGCGATGCGCGGCGATAAAGAGCGCTTCCTTAATTCAGGATGCGACGATTATCTTTCCAAGCCGATCCGCGTCGCGGAGTTGTTGACTAAAGTCGATCAATTCTTCGCTGCGCGCGCGATGTAAAGATAGGAACTATCTAAATTTGTGTTATCTGAACCAAGAAACCCCGCAGTAATATGCGGGGCTTCTTTCATCAAGGGGTTATCATTCTATGGGATGTTGTGGGCGTTTAAGTCAGGGGGAGAACCGGTGACAAAGATTCTTATCATTGAAGATGATCCTTATCATGCGCGGTTGATGGTCAAATTGTTGGAACGGGCTGGCTATGAAGTCCTGCATGAGTCCGAAGGAGAGAGCGGCCTCAAATTAGCCCTGTCCGAGAAGCCGGATTTAATTCTGTTGGATATGGGTTTGCCCGATTTGGATGGCCAGACGGCTGCGGGTTTGATCAAAGGCTCTACCTTCCTCTCGAAGACGCCGGTCATCGCTGTGACGGCCTGGCCCAAGGACACAGCGAGCAAAATCGCCCAAGCCTATGGCTGTGATGGCTATATTTCCAAGCCGATCAAGGCGCGGAGTTTTGCGGCAGAGATTGCTACATATCTCCCTTGAGAGCCAGCGCCACAACTCATAGATAAAATGGCTTGATCAGGGACGATTGGATTAAATATAGAGGCAAGGGGAATATAATTGAGTGATCATGATCATACCGGGCCTGATGATTATCGTGTTAAATTAGTGCCCGCGGCCGATTTTACAGTTGAGAAATTGACCTGGGCATACAACCAGGCGCGTGTGGACTATATCGTGCCGATGCCGATGAATCCCAAACGCTTGCAAGCCTACATGCATTATTATGATGTTGTCTTGGAACGTTCCGTTGTAGCGGTGCATGGCGAGCAGATTTTGGGTCTCTCGATGTTAGGCGCGCGCGATGCTCCTCTTCACACCTGGATCACCCGATTGGGAGTGTTGCCCGTCAAGCGTCGCCACGGCGCCGGTCAATTGATGATGGAATATATGATTGATCAATCTAAGCGGATTGGCGCGGAGTACGTCATCTTAGAGGTAATCAAGAACAACGTCCCGGCCCAGCGGCTTTTCGTTAAGTTGGGATTTGAAGAGGTGCGCCAACTCTTGATCCTCCGCCGTCCTCCGGGGCCGCCCGCCGAGGATGTGGATGTGCCGCCCTACGAGGTCGAATTCTTCGGCCAGGAGCAGGCCATTACTTTCTTGCATCAACGTCGCAGTGTTCCTTCGTGGGTAGATGAAATGCCCTCCCTGATCAATGCGGGGGATTTAGAGGCGCTGCGCGTGCGGATCGCCAACGGCGCGTGGGGGTGGCTCGTCTACCAGAACACCACCTTCCAGTTGGCTCGTCTCGTTCTCCAGACCGAAGCTGGCGACCCGCGCCTCGTCGCGCGCGTCTTAGGTCACGCCCTCCACACCCGCTACGACATCAAGGACACCAAGACGGAAAATGTCCCCCTTCAAGATCCCCATCTGCCCGGATTAAAAGATGTAGGCTACATCGAATCTTTCCGCCGCATCGAGATGAAACTCGATCTGACTAAATAGACCAGAATCGTTTGTAGCTAGGCATCCGCCGCGCGACAAAGTGGCGCGCCGCCATAACGACACAATCAGCCGGGCATCCTCACACCAGAGGGTGCCCGGCTGGTGTTTTGAAGCTTGTTCGTAGTCAGCATCCGTCGCATCCGCCGTGCGACGAAGTGGCGCGCCGTCGTGACGATACTGTCTTGGGCAAAGAACGCCACTCCGCTCAAGCCTAAAGGCTCCGCTCCGAGGCTTACTACGAACCAAAATCGACATTAGTGAACCGCGACGCCGCCAGCAACGTCCTGTAATCGGCGGGGATGTCGCCCTCGAGCAGCGCTTGCAGCGCCTGCCGCGCTGCCGGCGTCTGCGCGCTCTCCTGACCTCGCGCCCACCACGCGCGCGCCTCCGCATTCCCCTCCGCCCCGGCCTGGGCCTGATAGATGAGCCAGCCCCGCGCCGCCGCGATCCAGGCCCGCATCGGTGAGGCGGCGGGCAGCGTCTCCCACGCCGTGCGCAACCGCTTCGTCGCGACCTCCGCATCCGTAATCGCCGGGCAGAGCAGGCCGATCTTGGCCGTGAGATTGGCGGCGTCCGGCGCATTGTCCGCGGCCGCCTGATAGTGCGTCAGCGCTTCCTCATACGCTTCCTGCGCCACGCAGAGATCTCCCCACGCCTCGTAGGTGCGCGCGCGCTCCTCGCGCCAGGCGACTAAATTCTCCGCCTGTTTCTCCTCGTCAAGCTCGACCGCCAACGCGCGGCGATAGTACGCGGTCGCGGCCTCCCAGGCGGCGCGCGCGTGGGAGGCCGTCCCCGCCAGGCGATTGTAGCGCACGGCCAGGAGCGGCGCGTCGCTGTGCGTGTAGTGATACGCAACGTCATCCAACGGCGGCGGCGTCTGGCGCGCCAGTGTCTCCGCGATCTCCCGGTGCTGGCGGCGGCGTTGCGCGTACGACAGCCCGGCGTAAATCGCCTCGCGCAGCAGTGGATGGGCGAAGGTGTACTCGGTAGCCATAAGCGAAGCCGCGGCGGCAGGCGTCAAGATCAGATCGTGCCGCGCCAACGTCGCGAGGTGCTCCAGCAGGCCCGCCGGCTCCAGGCGCGAAAGCGTCGCCAATAGCGCGCCGGGTACGCGCTCCCCGATGACGGCGGCCAATTTGCAGACCGTGCGCGTCTGCTCCGGCAGCCGATCCACGCGGCTGAGCATAATCTCCCGCACCGTGGGCGGCAACGTCGTATCCGCCGCGCGCAACACCTGCCGGCCCGTGGCCGGATCGATCTCTAAGCCGTCGCTCTCTTGCAATGCGCGGAGCAGCTCCGTGATGAAGAGCGGATTGCCCTGGGTGCGCTCGTGCAGCCACGTTACTAACGCCGGGGCGGGCGCCGCCGGGAGGAGTTGCGCGGCCAGCGCCTCGGCGCCCGCGCGCGTCAGCCCCGCCAGGGGATAGGGAGCGCCGGGAAGCTGCGTCTTTTCCTCGCCCTGATCGCCCGTCCGCGCGGTGGCTACCAGGAGCATCGGATGCTCCGCCGTCGCCGCCTCTAATTGGCGCAGCGCCCGCCGCGAGGCCGGATCGGCCCATTGGAGATCCTCCACCACGAAGAGTACGGGCGCAGCGGCGGCCAACTCAGTCAGCAGCGTCACCGCCGCTTGGCCGGGATCCAGGCTCTGGCGCAACTGCTCCCACAACGATTCTCCATTCGATTCGCCCCGCGCGGCCGGTTGCCGCAAGCGCCGGCTCAGCGTCGCGCGCAGGTCGGCGCCCTCTTTTGGGGCTGATGTGGCGGCGTCGGCGCGGGCGACCCGCTGCTGGAGCACGGCGTAGAGATTCCCACGCGGCACCTGGGATTTCTGTGACGATGAGGGCGGCGGCCAACTCGGCGTCGACGCGGCGGGCAGGAGGAGTGATGTCAGCGGCGCCGCCAACGGCGCGAGGTCGTGATCCGCCAACGTTTGGGTAATGCGCGCTCGTTGCCGGGCGAGGGGGACTGCGCCATTCGCATCTAAATCCAGCCCGAACCACGCCCCAAGCGCATCGCGCCACAGGGTGTAGGGCTGCGCCTGCGCATAGGAGAGGCAGCGCCCGGCGATGACCGTGCATTGCTGTTGCGCGGCGCGCTGAACAATCTCGGCGACCAGCCGGGTCTTGCCGATGCCCGTCTCGCCGGTCACGCTCAAACAGCCGCCCGCGCCGGCCACGAGCCGGTCGAGCGCGGCGCTCAAGGGCGCCAACGCCGTCTCGCGCTCGACGATGGGGCGGGCGGCGGCGTGCTGGAGCCAGAGGTGCGTATGGCGTTGGCCCTGCACGGCGTAGGCGGGCGTCGGCTCCGACTTGCCCTTGAGCTGCATCGGGGGCAACGCCTCGCAGCGAAACGCCTGCGCCACCCGCTGATGCACCGCGCCGGTGATGAGGATCTGCTGCGCGTGCGCCTGTCCCATCAGCCGGGCCGAGAGGTTGACCTCATCGCCTAAGATCACATACTCGCGCCGCTCCTGCGTGCCCGCGTACTCGGTGTAGATGGGGCCGTAGGTGATGCCGATGTGATGCGTGAGCGGTGGATCGGGGAGCCGGGCGGATGCGAGATCGAAGTGGGCGCGGAGTTGCGCGATCAAGGAAGCGGTGAGCCGCTCCAGATGCGCGTTGAGGTTCAGCGCCGCCGCGACCGCCCGCTGGGGCATCTCCTCGCCGGTGAGCGGCGCGCCGAAGGGGCAGAGCAGCGTGATCCCCTTGACGTAAGGATCGGTGTTGGCGATGAGGCCGCCGGCCTCGTGGACGATCTCCCACGCGCCGGTGACGTACTCGTGCAGCCATTGCGTCAGCAGCGGGCGCGCTGCCTCGGGCAGTTCGCGCAGCAGTGCCTCGAAGCCGCGCAAGTTGGCGAACATCACCGAGGCCAGCCGGTGTTCGCCGGGGACGCAGCGCTCTTTCTGGTGGGCGATAATCAATGCCACGACGTTGGGCGGCAGGAAGCTCGCCAGCGCTTCCACGGTCTCCAGGCGCTCCGCGACGGACTGGATCATCTCGGCGCGATCCTCGGCCAGCAGGAGCAGATGGCCCCGGCGGCGGCGCGTCGTCGGCGCGCTCAACTCGTAGTCGTCCAGGGCGGGGCCGAGGTCATCGACGACTAACTGGTAGCCCTCCGGCCCCGGACGCAGCCGGAAATGCTCGCTCAGCTTCGCGCCCAACTCCGGCGTCAGGCAGACGAGGCCCGGATCGGCCTGCGCCTCGGCGACCATCGCGGCCTGGATGGGGCCGCCGGTGGTGAGGTACTCGCGCTTGGCAGCGGCGCCCATCTGCGCGGCCAAGAATCCGCCGCGCGCCACGCCCACGCTCATACTCAGGGGGATTGGCTCGGCGGCGAACGGCGCGATGGCGCGCACCATCCGCAGCGCCGCGCGCACGCCCCAGATCGCGTCCTCGGCGTCGGGGCGGGCGGGGATGTAGGCTAAGATGGCGTCGCCCGCGAAGATGAGCAGATCGCCGCCGGAGCGCGCTAAGGGCGCCTGCAGGGCCGCGAAGAGCCGGTTGATCGTGGCGTTGAGGCGCTCAGCGCCCTCCTCGCCCAGTTGGCGCAGGTGCTCCGTGAGCGGTGTGAAGCCGGTGACATCCGCGAAGAGCGTGACGCCGTGCAGCCACTCCCCTTTGGGAATCTCGGCCAGCGGCGCGGGCGTGTGGATGTGGCGCGGCAGGTAGGTGCGCAAATTGTGCTGGAGCGAATCCAACTGCTGCGCGATCTGCGCGAGGATGCGCGGCGTCGGCTCGGAGGTGAGCAGATCGTGCTCCTCCGGCGGCAGGAAGCGGCGCAGGCGTGGCTGCAAGGCCGCCCACGCTTCGGCGGTTTGGGGGTGGGTCATTGTCGGCTCCTCCTTTGGGTTATCCTTGCGAAGGTTGCCATCATTCTCTGATCCAAGGGCATCTTCAATGGGCTGGGTGACTTTTGAACTGCAACCCATTCGGAACCTTCGCAAGGTTTAGTTACTGAAAGTATACTGTCAGCCTGCGGTCTGGCAAGCGGGTGTTGTTTCTGATTTGAAAACTAATCTGAGAATAGCGCCATATATCGAAGAGCGTTGACCAATGAGACGCGCCGGGTAGTGAACTACCCGTCTCAGAGCTGAAGTCGGCTAAAAGCCGGCTCGATGCCGGGAATTATCTTCCATTTCAGTCGGCTTCCAGCCGACTTGAGTTTTTAGCCCGCGATTTATCTGCGGGCACCTGGTTCCCAGGTTGCAATTACGTTATAGAATGATAGAGTAGGGACTCGAAGCAACCTTCAATTAAATTCACACATCAAGAAAATACAAGGAGTAAGGATGACCAGATTGGACGATCTAAAATGGTGGCAAAAAGCTGTCTTTTATCAAATTTATCCGCGCAGTTTTGCCGATGGCAACGGCGACGGGATTGGAGATCTACGCGGCATCACCGATAAGTTGCCCTATTTGCAGGATTTGGGCGTCGAGGCGATTTGGCTCTCCCCGCACTATCCCTCGCCGCTGTACGATTGCGGCTATGATATTGCCGACTACACCGACGTCGCGCCAGAGTATGGGCTGTTGGGCGATTTTCAGCGCTTTTTGGATGCGGCGCACCGGCGCGGGATGCGGGTGATTTTGGATTTGGTGCTCAATCACACCTCGCATAAGCACCAGTGGTTCATCGAATCGCGCACCAGCCGCGATAACCCGAAGCGCGATTGGTACATCTGGCGCGATGGCCGCGACGGCGGCCCGCCCAACAATTGGAATTCGACCTTCGGCGGCTCCGCGTGGGAGTACGATCCCCGGACGGGCCAGTACTACTACCACTTTTTCTTCAAGGAGCAGCCCGACCTCAACTGGCGCAATCCAGAGGTCAAGGCGGCGATGTTCAATGACGTGCGCTTCTGGTTGGATATGGGCATCGATGGCTTCCGGCTGGACGCCATCGACACGATTTATGAGCATCCAGAGATGCCCGATCACGAGGCGGAGCTTTCGCAGGAGGAGTTGTTCCGGCGCTCGATTGGCGAGCGCTGGGATGAGGCCAACAAAAAGCTGGCCGCGCAATGGGAGTCGATGTTCAAATATCAAGTGCGCCGTCCCGGCATCCACGCACTGTTCAAGGAATTGCGGGCGCTGATCGATGAATATGATGATCGCATGTTGGTTGGCGAGACCTCGGACATAAAATTTTACGGCGACGGCGGCGACGAGCTGCACATGGCCTTCAACTTTCCGCTGATGCGGACGCCGCGTCTCACGCCGGCGTGGGTGCGGGCGAATCAGGAGGCGCGCTTGAGTGCGCTGCCGCCGCGCGCGTGGCCGTGCAACACCCTGGGCAACCACGATGCGCCCCGCGTCTACAGTCGCTACGGCGATGGCGAGCACGACGACGCGCTGGCCCGCCTCTCGCTGGCGCTGATGCTGACCTTGCGCGGCACGCCCTTTCTCTACAATGGCGAGGAGATCGGGATGACGGACTATCACTTCACCAACATCGACCGCTTCCAGGATTTGTGGGGTCTGTGGCACTACGAGATGCGCCGCGAAATCCTCGACGAGACGCCAGAGGATGCCGCGCGGCACGCGGCCAAATCGGGGCGCGATAAGTGCCGCACGCCGATGCAGTGGGCCGATGCGCCCAACGGCGGCTTCTGCCCGCCGGATGTGACGCCGTGGCTGCCGGTGAATCCCAACTACGCCGCGGGCGTCAACGTCGCAGCGCAGGAGGACGATCCCGACGCGATGCTCAACTTCTATCGGGCGCTGATCCAGATGCGGCAGCGCACGCCCGCGCTCATCGCCGGCGATTACGTCTCGCTGCTGGAGGCGAACGCGGATGTGTTGGCCTTTTTGCGGCGCAGCGCGGAGCAGACCTGCCTGGTGGTGTTGAACTTCTCCGACCAGGCGCACACCCTCGCGTTTGAGTTGCCCACGGCGGATGCGGACACGGCCCAGACCATCTTCTCCAATCTCGAGCGCGCGGACGAGACGCTGCTCGCTGCGTTTGACATCGCCCCGTTTGAGATCTACGTCGGCGAGATGGAGAGCTAACTTTGGATAACTCGTAGCCGTTTTGAGGTGCAACGCACTTTTGGGCTGATCGTTTCAGTGCGTTGCACCTTGCTAACGTTAGACTTTTGACCTTCGACTTTAGACAACTTTCAACTCGTAACTTGCAACTT
>CAZCAI010000016.1:14837-21499 GCA_964496595.1 uncultured Anaerolineales bacterium | reverse complement strand
CAACTTTCAACTCGTAACTTGCAACTTTCAACTTTCAACTTTCAACTGCTTTTCAAGGAGCGTGTGTATGTTCAAAATTGCGACGTTTAACGCCAATTCGTTTCGAGTGCGCTTACCGCAGATTTTAGAGTGGATGGCCCGGGAGCGGGCGGATGTACTTTGCGTCCAGGAGACGAAGGTGCAGGATAAGGACTTCCCCGTCGCGCCGATTGAGGCGGCCGGCTTGCACGTAGTCTTTCGCGGGCAGAAATCCCACGCCGGCGTGGCGATCCTGAGCCGCGAGCCGTTGAAGAACGTGGCCGCCGGTTTTGATGATGCGGGCGATGGCCTCGCTGACGAGTGGCGCTTGCTGCGGGCGACCTACGGCGATGTGCATATCGTCAACACCTATGTTCCCCAGGGGCGCAGCTTCGATTCGGAGCACTTCGCCTACAAGCTGGCGTGGTTTGAGCGGCTGCGCGCACTCTTCGAGCGCCACTATTCGCCTGACGACCTGCTCGTCTGGGTGGGGGACTTCAACGTCGCCACCGAGGATATCGATGTCCACGATCCCGACGGGCTGCGCGGCCACGTCGATTTTCACCCGGAAGCCCAGGCCGCTTTAGAAAAAGTGCGCGCGTGGGGCTTCGTCGATGTCTTCCGCCGGCATCATCCCGGTGAGCCGGGACAATTCTCCTACTGGGACTATCGCGCCCGCAATCCCATCGAGCGGGGCGTCGGCTGGCGCGTGGATCACATCTGGGCCACCGAACCTCTGGCCAAGGCCTCGACCGCCGCGTGGATCGATGTCGAGGCGCGCCGGGCGGAACGGCCTTCGGATCACACCTTCTTGGTCGCGGAGTTTCAGATCGGATAGCTGTATCCGTGTGCGTAACCATCTCGTAACAGCTTTGTGAGCAGCGCGGGGTATAATGTGTAATGTGATAGTACGACGAAGTAGCATCACAGCGCTGATCATCTTGAGGGAGGGATGATGATGTTGAGTACAGTGGAGATCTTGCGGAAAGCGTTTCCCGGCCTGGAAGAAGAGGACTTGACGCGATTAGCAGGGGTCGCCCGGCTTTACACCTACTCGCCGGGCGTCACGCTCTGCCACGAGGGCATCTATGAGGATACCTTTTACATCGTCGTGGATGGTCAGGTCGAGGTCACCAAGCGGCTGACGCAGGATGAGGAGTACTCGCTCAAGATCCTGGAGCCGGGTGAGTTCTTCGGCGAGGTGGCGTTGATCCAGAAGGGGCCGCGCAACGCTTCCGTTCGCACGGCGACGGCGGCGACGCTGCTGGAGATCGAGCGCGAGGCGTTCAATCAGGTGCTGCTATCGAGCGCGCCGGTCGCGCGGCGGATTATCCTCCAGGTGACGCATCACCTGCGCGACGCGAACACGCGCACCATTCATAAATTGCGCGCCAAGAACGAGGAGTTGGCGGCGGCCTACGCCGAGTTGCAGCGGCAGGAGCGGCTCCGCTCGGAGTTCCTCACGACCATCTCCCACGAGTTGCGCACGCCGCTCACCGCCGCGCTGGGCTACTTGCACTTCCTCAACCAGGGCGCCTGCGAGATGCCTCAGCAGCAGATGGTGGGTTTTGTCGGCACCGTCGAGAAAAACCTCAAGACGGTGGTGCATCTGGTGAACAACATCCTCTTCTTGCAGGAGATGGAGCTGATCAAGCCGGAATTTGAGGCGTTGAATATGGCCGCTCTGGCGCAAGAGGGTGTGGAGAAGCATCAGGTCGCGGCCGAAGAGTCGGGTCTGGCCTTCGTGATGGAGATCGCGCCCAACCTCCCGACGATTTACGGGGATGGCGGCAGCCTGGGCCGCGCGCTGAACGCGCTGTTGGATAACGCGGTCAAATTCAGTCCGGAGGGCGGGGAAATCGTCGTGCGAGTCGGCGCTTCGAATGGCGAGGTCGCCATCGAAATCCAAGATCCCGGCGTGGGTTTTCCGATGGACAAGTTAGATGAACTATTCAAACCGTTCACGCGCATCGAATCCGTGGACGGCCATCTCTTCGGCGGCGTGGGCTTGGGCCTGCCAATCGCCCAGCACCTGATCGAGGTATTGCATCAGGGGAACCTCCAGGCGACGAGCCAGCGCGGGGTAGGGAGCACCTTCACGATGTCCCTGCCGGTGACGGAGCCGCCGGAAGCGACATAAATCTAACCTTGCGAAGGTTGCGGAGAGGCTCTCAATCCCAAGAAGTGATTGCACCTACAAGTTGCCTTGGCTGAAGTATCCCGACTAAGGTAGTTCCAGGAATTAAAACCTTACCAGATGCTTTCCCCTCGGAAAACCGCTTATATTTGGGAGGTTTATTTTCTTGGAACGGCCTAACCTTCGCAAGGGTTGCGTAGAGAAGCCCGTGGCGTAGAAAAAGCCACGGGCTTTATGCTTAGTTGCTCCGCTTGGATCGCCAGATCCAAGCCTTTGAGCGCCTGGTGTGATGCTCTAAATATTCGACTCAATCCCCGCGATGGCCTCGGCGGCTGCAACATCACCGTACAACACCTGCATAATGCCGGGAAGGTAAAAGTCCATCGTCCGCACGGCGGGGTAGATAGCGTTCTTGATCAGCGCGGGGCTGAGGTCTTCATCCTCGAAATCCAAGCTGCTCTTGTAGCGAATCTCCCCATCACGGTAATCCATCTCGAAGTTGCCGATGCGCATACCATAGTTGGCGCGAGTGATGAACTCGGCTATCGCGGCATACTTCTCCTCCGGCGCCTTGATCGGGGCGACGGCGTAGAAGAGGAACTGCTCCAAATCGATGCGAATTTGCGCGTAACAGCGCTGCTCCCCGTTCTGGCCCGAAAAGTAGACGCGGTAAATCGTCTTTTCCTCGACCTGTTGCGGATGCCAGCCGTCATCTTGCAGGAACTGCCCTAACGTGGCGAAGGCGCGCCAGCTATTGATATATTCATTATTGTCTTGCATAGCTTGACTATTCTCCTCGGAAGTATTTTGAGAGTTGAGTTTCACCCACGGCCCTATTTCAGCGGTTGCGCTTTGTGCGTCGGCCAGAACTCGAAGAGCGTGCCGACCGATTCCCCGCAGACGTTCCGTCGAATGACCTCGCCGAAAATCGGGCCGACCGAGAGGACTTTGAGGCGCTCTGGCTTTAGTCCGTTGGGGAGGGGGACTGTGTTGGTGACGACGATCTCATCGATTTCTTCGATTTCGTTGAGGTTATCCACAGCATTGCCCGTGAAGAGACCGTGCGTGCCGATGATCGTGACGCGCTGAATATCGAAGTCGCGCAAATACTTGATCGTCTCTACGATGGTGCCGGCGGTCGCGATCTCGTCATCCATAATGATGATGTCTTTCCCGCGCACCTCGCCCATCACGCCGCTGATCGCGACGGAATTGTCGCTCATGCGAATTTTCTCCCCCGCCGCGATCGGTATGCCCAGCGCGTGTGCTAACTTAGCCGCACGCTTGGCGTGGCCGATGTCAGGCGAGAGGACAACGCTGTTGCTGATGTCCTTATCGCTCAGATGCTCTAGAAAGACCGAGTGCGCGGTGAGGTGATCGGCGGGCACGCTGAAGAAGCCGTGCACCTGGGGCGAGTGCAGCGTCATCGCGATGACATGATCGGCGCCGGCGGTGACCAATAAATCGGCGATCAGCCGCGCGGCAATCGAGATGCGCGGCGCATCCTTCTTATCGGAGCGGGCGTAGGAATAGTATGGAATCACCGCGTGGATACTCTTGGCCGCCGCGCCGCGCGCTACATCCAACATCAATAACAACTCCAAGAGATTGTCGCTGCACGGTGGGGCCAGGGGCTGGATAATGAAGACATCGCTGCTGCGCACACTCGTCCCTAAGTGAACGTAGAAGTTGTCATTGGAGAATTTGCGGATCTCGGTGGGACTGAGGTTGAGCCTCAAATAGTGAGCGATCTCCTCGGCCAGTTGGGGATGGGCGCTGCCGCTGAAGATGAGGGTGTTGCTTAATGCTTCACATTTTTCATTGACTGGAATCACTTTACTCGGTGGGGTTTGTCGTCTCTCTGTCAACGTTCACTCCTTTGCCTGATGTTCCCTATGGCTGATAATGTCCAGGGGGTATGATTGAATGAATCGACTACATATTTTATCCGCAAAGCGCGGATTGAGCAAATCATACCGGCTCTTCAGGAATTCGCCGGGCGCAATCGTATAATCCCCATCCACAACCCAGTAACGACGCGAAAAAGGTCTGTGATCCCCACAAACACGTAATTCTTGGCTGCTTTTAGGGCTACAGAGAGGGTTACCCGGCAAAATCCAAAAGACCCATCATCCCGAACGCGATTTAGCTTTCTGCTGGGTCCAGATTCTCGATGGTCACCGGTTCGATCTCATCCGCCGGCTCGAAGCCGAAGATGCGCCCGTAGAAGTACAACTCCGCATCGATGGCGCGCTTGATATGCTCCGCCTGGCGGAAGCCGTGCTGCTCGCCCTCGAAGGGGAGGTAGGCGACCGGGATGCCCTTCTCGCGCAGCGCATCGACCATCTGCTCCGCCTGGGGCGGCGGCACGACGGCATCCTCCAAGCCCTGGAAGAAGATGACGGGGCAATTCAAGCCCTCGATGTGGTGGATGGGGGAGCGAGCCACGTAGCGGTCTCGTGCCTCCGGGTAGGGGCCGACGAGATTATCCAGGTAGCGGGATTCAAATTTGTGCGTGTCGGTGGCCAGCGCCTCGAGGTCGCTGACGCCGTAATAGCTCGCGCCGGCATGGAAGACATCACGGAAGGCCAGCGCGCTGAGCGTGGTGTAGCCGCCCGCGCTCCCGCCTCGAATGGCCAGGCGGTCGCCGTCGACGCGCCCCTGTTCGACCAGGTAGCGCGCGCCGTTGACGCAGTCATCCACGTCGACGATGCCCCATTGCTCGTTGAGCCGCTCGCGATAGGCGCGCCCGTAGCCCGTGCTGCCGCCATAATTCACATCTAACACCGCGATGCCACGACTCGTCCAGTACTGGATGCTCATATCCAACGCGCTGTTCGTGGCCGCCGTCGGCCCGCCGTGGCTGATGACCAACAGCGGCGGTTTCTCGTTCTCTGGGGCCTCGTAATCGGGGTTCTGCGGCGGATAGAAAAGCGCGTGCGCGGTCTTATCATCGGTCGTGGGGAATTCAATTGGCTCCGGCGTGGAGAGATAGTCGGGATCGACCTCCAACTCGTGCGCTTTCCTGAGTGTCGTCGTCGCCTCCGTTTCTGGATCGAAGAGCAGCAGCGCCGATGGGCGATCCGCCGCGCCGACTCGGAGGAGTACCTTGCCTTCTTTTGAAGCGTGCGGGCTGCTGATGGTGGAGTAGGGCAGATCGATGGGCGTCAGCTCGCGGCTCTTGAGATCGAGCCGGGCTAAGTGCCAGATTCCCATCTGTGTGTAGGTGCAGATAATCTCGCCGGCGCTCAGATAGTCGGAGGTCGTCATCCCGAAGACCCACTGCGGCAGGCCGAACTCCGCTTCCATTCCGACGAGACACTCCGCGTGCTCCTCCTGCCAGCGGTAGAGATTCCACCAGCCGTTGCGATCCGACACGAAGGTGATAGCGCCATCGGGCACCCAGGAGGGCTGGAAGATGGACTCGCGATCCCCGCCGGCGATGCGGCGCGTCTCTCCGATGGCGCCGTCCGCATGGATCGTGCCGACCCACAGCTCTGTGCCGTCCCACGGCATATTGGGATGATGCCACGTGAGCCACAGCAACCGTTGTCCGTCCGGGCTGATGCGCGGTGTGGCATAGAAGTCGTTGCCGGCGACGAGTACCTGCTGTTCGTCCGCGTCAGCGCTGCCGCCTTCGAGTGGCAGCGCCGCGATGGTGTTGATCGCCTCGCCGCCGCCGCGATGATCCTCGCGCACGCAGATGATACGCTGGCGGTGGTGATCGACGACGCCGTCGGCGTAGCGCAACTTCGCCTCGCTCTCCGGCGTGATCGGGACAGGCGCTTCGCCCGGCGTCGCGCGATAGAGCCGCTGATCGGCGAAGTTGGTGAAATAGACGACGCCGTCATCCACCAGAAACGACCCGCCGCCGTACTCGTGGACGCGCGTCCGCGCGTTGAAGGGCGGCGGATTGATGTCCGTCGTCTCGCCATCGGGCGTGCGCTTCACGATGACGTTCCGGCCTTGCTCCTGTGGGCGGCCCTCCAGCCAGTAGATGTCCTGGCCGTCGAAGATCCCGGCGCCCAGGCGGATGGCCTTGGAGACGAGTATATCGGAGGTGATGGGCGATTCCCACGCACCATAGGGGGCTTGCTTGTTCATAGATTACCTTTCTCCTTATCGGTCTGCGTTTGTATCAGAGGTGTGATGCTTTTAGTTTACACTGTAGTCGGCGGTATGTCTATCGAGATTTATCACCTACAGCGTGGACAACTTTTATCGCGGAGTAAAGAAAAAACCGCCGACCTTTTCAAGTCGGCGGTTCTAATATCTTGTGAATCGGCTTTATTTACTCAGCCGATTTTTCCTCCTCCTCCTCGTCGTCTTCTTCCTCAGCGGCCTCTTCAACCTCTTCGGCTGCCTCAGCTTTTGCGACCTCTTCGGCTGCCTCTTCTGCGGTCGCTGCCTCTTCCGGTTCTTCTGCGGCGGCCTCTTCAACCTCTTCGGCTACCTCAGCTTTTGCGACCTCTTCGGCTGCCTCTTCTGCGGTCGCTGCCTCTTCCGG
>CAZCAI010000016.1:0-14737 GCA_964496595.1 uncultured Anaerolineales bacterium | reverse complement strand
GCTGCCTCTTCTGCGGTCGCTGCCTCTTCCGGTTCTTCTGCGGCGGCCTCTTCAATCTCTTCGGCTACCTCAGCTTCTGCGACCTCTTGGACTGCTTCCGCTTCGGGAGCTTCTTCTGGTTCCTCAGCTTCTTCTAGATCGAAGTCGGCTTCGGCGGCGGCCTGCTCGGCGGCCCACTCTTCCCACTCCTGGCGGCGAACCTGGCGGACGCTTAATCCGATGCGGCGACGATCCGCTTCTACGCGGATGACCTTCACCAAAACGGTCTGGCTGGATTCGAGTTCTTGACGCTGAGACATATCCTGCAGCTCTGAGTTGTGCAGCAAGCCTTCAACGCCGGGTTCGAGTTCGATGAAGATGCCAAAATCAACCACCTGGCTGACTTTGCCTTCCACCAGCTTGCCCTCTTGATAATTCTCCGGGACAGATTCCCATGGATCGGGTTTGAGCGCTTTGATGCTCAGCGCGATGCGTTCGCGCTCGCGGTCGACGTTCAGCACCTTCACCTTGACGCGCTGCCCGCGCTTGTAAACCTCACTGGGATTCTCGATGCGTCCCCAAGAAAGCTCGGAGATATGCACCAGTCCGTCTAATCCCCCCAAGTTGACGAATAAGCCAAAATCGGTGATTTGACTAATCCGCCCCTTGTGCTCCTGGCCGGCCTCCAATTCCTCTAGCAAATTTTCGCGACGGGCGGCGCGCCATTCCTTGGCGGCGGCGCGTTGCGAAAGGATTAACCGGCGGCGCTGGCGGTTGACTTCGATCACTTTGAGCAGCAACTCCTCGCCAATCATGTCGCGTAGCCGACGATAGCGCTCGGCCGCCTGACGGATGTTCGAGAAGCCGATCAATTGGGACATCGGGATGAAGCCCCGAATGTGCCCAAAATCAACGGTCAATCCACCGCGATTGGAACCGGTGACGGCTGCTTCGTAGATCTCCTGGCTTTCCAGCAGTTTTTCGGCCTCAATCCAATCCTGGTGTTCTAACGCTTGGGCGATGGACAACTCAACGTTGCCGTTGGCGTCGCTCGGTCGGATGATCAGCACCTGGACGGTGTCGCCTTCGGCGAACTCTCGATCCTCAAGTTCTTCCAGATCATCTTTCGGGACGAAACCGTCGCGTTTGGCGCCGATATCGACCACCAAACCATCTCTCTTAACGGCCAGAACGGTTCCTTCTCGTACTTCCCCGCGTTTAGCTTCGCTGTCCGCCAGGGTTTCTTCTAATGCCTCCTCCCAATTCTCCATCGAATTAGTCTCAGGGTGAGCTTTTTTTTCTTCCACGTCCTACTCCTCTTCCATATAAGATTGCAAGTTTGTAAGCATCCACATATTTCTCAGATGCCATAAAGACTATGATATTCTATCATGCTAAAAGATAATGTCAAACCTTGAAAAAATAAAAAGCGGTGATTTCGGATGCTTTCAGACCATCCCCACGATGGATTCGCCGCCGTCCACAGGGATGACGGCGCCGGAGATCCACGTCAGGCGCGGATCGGCTAAGGTGACGATGGCCTGCGCCACATCCTCCGGGGTGGTCAGGCGGCCGGCCGGATGGTGCTCGCGGACGGTCGCGATGATTTTCTCGTGGCCGGGGATGGCGCGCAGGGCGGGGGTGTCCGTCACGCCGGGCAGCAGGCAGTTGACGGCGATGCCGCGCGGCCCCAGCTCCAGCGCCAGTTGGCGGGCGTGGCTTTCTAAGGCCGCCTTCGCCGCCGAGACCGCGCCGTAGCTCGTCGATGCGCGCTGCGATCCGATGCTCGACAGCGCGTAGATGCGGCTGCCGCGCGCCAGTAGCTCGGCCTGGATGAGGTCTTGCGTCCAGTAGACGAGGCTGTGGGCCATCACCCGGAGGGTCATCTCCATTTGGGATTCGGTGGTGGCTGCGCCCGGATCGTCGGGATTGTTGATGATGAAGGGGCGCAGGCTGCCGAAGGCCAGGGTGTGGATCATCAGATGTAGCGGCGTCTCGCCCAACTCCTCCTTGATCTTGCGGATGACGCGGGCGCGCCGGCGCGCATCCGCCGCATTGGTGTTGAAGAATTCGGCGCGTTGCCCCGCTGCCTCGATATCGGCGATGACGGCTTGCGCCCTATCCAGCGTGCTGCGGGGATCCAAATGGACGCCGACGATGTGCATGCCGGCGCGGGCCAGCGCGCGCGCCGGCGCCGCCCCGAAGCCGCTGGATGCGCCTAAGATAAGCGCCCAGCGTCCGT
The DNA here is from genome assembly GCA_964496595.1 of uncultured Anaerolineales bacterium. Classification (GTDB taxonomy): domain Bacteria; phylum Chloroflexota; class Anaerolineae; order B4-G1; family SLSP01; genus JAAAOZ01. Next base: position 12,516 of record CAZCAI010000016.1, on the reverse strand, counting down.
CCAGCGCGGCGGTGGGGGGGGCTGATTGGTCTGGCATGGTTATCTCCTTGTTGGGAATTGGGGAATTGCGAATGGAGAATGATGAATGATGAATTGTCAAGGCGCAGAGGACCCCATGAGTCCCCTGCGCCTGATGAATGCCATCGACTACTATCAGCAGCCGATTATCCGAACTTGTACGCTACGCCAAATCCACCGCGCGGCAGCTCCCATCCGATGTTGCGGTAGGGGCAGCCGACGCGACAACTGCCGCATTCCACGCAGCTCTGATGGGCTACCTGGATTTTGCCATTGTGGCCCAGTTTGTAGACGCCGACGGGACAGAAGGTAAGGCACGGTTTGTCCTCGCAGCGTTCGCACACGTCGTGATCCTTGATCCAGAGGTGCGCTTTTTCCTCATCGATGAAGTACTTGAGCGTCATCAACAGGTCATCGACATAGACATCCGGCAGGCTCTCTTTTAGATCTTGGGGTAGTTCTTTTGCTTCAAATGCGTCGCCGTATTTCATTCCCATAGTATCACCTCACAGTCCCATTACCGAGCGGGTCATCGAAATCATATCGCCAACTGCTCTTAACAGCGGGCGACGATGGGTCAGCGCGCCAAAAATGTTCTGGAAGAGGTCGTGTTTGGCTTGTCCGTAGGCGCTGAAGAATTGGCCCAGGGCGTCGTTGAGGAAGTTGGGATAGACGTCCATAAATTCCGGGTGGGTCTCCAGGAAGTGGGCGAAGTTGCGATATTGTTTGAGATCTTGCAGGATGAAACCCTCGCGCAAGCGGGTTTCATAGGCCGAGAGCGTTTGGGCGGAGAAATCGCCGCGTTGGTGCGCATCGATGGCCGTCTCGGCGGCCAACTTCCCGGCGATGATGGCCATGTTTGTGCCCTCCCAGTGGAGCGCGTTGACCATCGCGGCTGCGTCCCCGGCGATCATCGCGCCGCCCGTGTAGAGTTGGGGCATATCGCGATAGCCGCCCTCGGGGATCAAGTGGGCGCCATATTCGAGCAACTGCCCATCTTTGACTAAGGGCGCGATGACCGGATGTTGCAAGTAGCGCTGTAAGATGTCGTACGGGCGCAGGCGATACTCGGCTAATTTATCCAACATCATACCCAGGCCGATGGAGACGCTCTTCTGGTTGGTGTAGACGAAGCCCATGCCAGGCAGGCCCAGCGAGACGTCGCCCAGCACGGAGACGGCGAGGCCGTGATCGTTATCGGGCAGCCCGAAGCGCGCGTTGATCGTATCGGCCGGCAGGGAGATGACCTGCTTGAAGGCCAGGGCGAGGTGCGCCGGCTCCAGGTCGTGATCGATCAGCTCCAGCTTTTGGGTGAGGAGGTTGTTCACGCCCTCGCAGATGATGATGACCGGGGCGTAGATCTCGCCCTGGGGGCGGTCGGTCTGCACGCCGATGACTTGTCCCCGTGGTTCGCGGATGAAATCGACCACGGTGGTCTTGGGGATGAGGAACGCGCCGACGTCCTGGGCCTGCTCTGCCCACCAGGGATCGAAGTCGGCCCGGAGGGTGATGTAGGCGTCGGCCGGTTTTACATTCAATTTACCGCCCTGCACCGTGGCGCGGGTCAGGCCGTCCTCGGAGAGGAACCAGAACCCGGCCTCGGTCACCGGACGCTCGAAAGGAGGACGGCGCTCCATAAAATCGGGGAGCACCTCCGCAATTGCGTGGGTGTAGATCGCGCCGCCGAAGTAGTTCTTGCCGCCCGGCTTCTGCCCGCGCTCCACCAGCGCGACGTTCAGGCCCTCGCGGGCCAGCACCATCGCTGCCGCGGAGCCGGCCAACCCGGCGCCGACTACGATAGCGTCGAAGCGAATCTTTTCTGCGTTGTTCATGCTTGCGCCTCCTTTCCCTTCTCCTGCTGCTTCTGCGCCCGGATCTGCTCGATCATCTCCGGGATAACTTCATAGAGATCGCCCACAATGCCCACATCCGCAATCTCGAAGATGGGGGCCTGGGGGTCGTTGTTGATGGCGACGATGAAATCGGAGTTCTGCATGCCCACTTTGTGCTGCAACGCGCCGGAGACCCCGGCGGCGATGTAGAGCTTGGGGCGCACCGTCCGGCCCGATTGTCCCACCTGATGGGCATAGCCGATCCAGCCCGCGTCGACGCAGGGGCGGGAGGCGCCGACGACGCCGTCCAATTCGGCCGCCAGCTTCTCGACTAGCTTGAAGCCTTCCGGCGTGCCCAGCCCGCGTCCGCCGGCGACGATCACATCGGCGTATTCGATGTCCACGCTTTCGCCTTTGGCGTGGATAAAGTCCAAGATGCACGCCTGGACGTCCTCGTCGTCGATGCAGATGTCCTCGTACACGATCTCGCCTTCGCTATCGGATTCGTACTCCGGCATTGGGAAGACGCGCGGGCGCACGCTGGACATCTGCGGTTGGTGTTTGCGACAGACGATGGTAGCCATAATGTTGCCGCCGAACGCCGGGCGGGTAGCCAGCAGGAGTTTCTTCTTGGCGCCCTTGACCTCGCCCATCTCCAGCCTGGTGCAGTCGGCGGTGAGGCCGGTGCCCAGAGCCGTCGCAACGGCGCCGGCGAGATCGCGACCTAGTGTCGTCGCGCCCATCAGGAAGACTTCCGGCTCGTATTTGCGCGCCACGGAAGCGATGTTTTTGTAGTAGGGGCAGTTACGGTAATGTTTCAGCATCGGCGAGTCCAGGACATAGACCGTATCGGCGCCGTAGTTGAGCGCCTCCTTGGCGATATGCTCGATGTTGTGGCCCAGCAGCACGCCTTCGACCACGACCTCGTCCTCCGTTCCCTCGGACTTGTTCGCGACCTGTGATGCCAAATCGCGCGCCACGCCGATCAATTCCCAGGAGACGGGATGAACGTTCCCCTGCTCCTGTTCGATGAAGACCCAAAATCGTCGCTTGGTCATTGGGCGCCTCCTAATATCTGCTCCAGAATGCCCGCCTCTTTGGCCCTCTCCAGCGTCGTCGCGATGGCGGATTCGGCGCCGACCTCGCGGCAGTTGATCTTCTCGCCGGCTTCGGGCAGGGGCGGCGTCCCCATCTTATAGACGATGGTGGGGGAGCCGCGCACACCGATCTTGTCGCGCTCGAAATCTACCGGCCCTTCTTCCAGCGTCCACATCTCCGCGTCATATTTCAGAGAGCGGATGAGGTCGGGCAGCGGCGCGAACGGCACCTCGGCGATCTCTTTCTCGCAGGTGATGAGGGCCGGCATGGGCAACTCGATCACCTCCGTCCAGCGCTCGGTGCGGCGCTCGACAATCGCCTTGCGATTGTCCAGATCGATCTCGCGGATCTTGACGGCGTAGGTGACGATGGGCATATCCAACCGGACGGCCACGCCCGGCCCGACCTGGGCCGTGTCGCCGTCGATGGCCTGCTTACCGAAGAAGATCAAATCGATGGGATCTTCCTCGTGGATGGTCTGGATCGTGCTCGCCAGGACGTAGGACGTCGCCAGCGTGTCGGCGCCTGCGAATTTGCGATCCGACACCAGCACGCCGCGATCGGCGCCCATCTCAACCCCCTCGCGAATGGTCTTTTCGAAGGACGGCGGCCCCATCGAGACGATGGTGACCTTGCCGCCTAGCTTGCGCTTCCATTCGACAGCCGAGGCCAGCGCGTGGGCATCGTAGGGATTCATAATTGCCGGCACGCCTTCCCGCACCAAATTCCCCGTCTCCGGGTCGATGCGGATGTTGGTCGTGTCCGGCACCTGTTTCACTGCAACCAGCGCGTGGAACAAATGACACCTCCTTGTGTGATAAACAACGTGTCCAACTTAGAAAATGATCAATTTAAAAAGTGTAACTCGCGTAAGACTTGTGAGAACTTTTGCTCGAAGGTTTGATAAGCGGGCACGCGCTTCAGCCGTTCGATAGCGATTTCGTCGGCCAAGCGTTCTTGAATTTTAGCTCTGTAAGTTATCCAGCGACTGCGCCGCCTTCGAGCTTGATAGATACTGGCAATGCGCTTAAGTTCGGCCTTCGGGTCTGAGATGCGCTCAACCCGCTCCGGTTTCTTGGGCAAATCCAACTTGTCTGGCGCGGAGCAACCGGGTATCGCTTGGCATAACGCAACGGGATCGGCTAACATCCAAGCCTCCACCATGCGCACCGGGATCAGAGGGACGATGTTTTGCTGATGATGGTCTGATTCTTGCCGGACGATATCAAGTCCCGGTTGGATGCGCTCCTGGAGGGCGCGGTCTTGATCTGGCGCATCGGCATCCTGATGGACGATGAGAATATGATAGCCGTGCGTCTTTCGGGCCGCTGCTACGAGTTGTTCCTGAATCGTGGCCCGGCTGTGAATATCTCCATTGATCATGAACGGATCGAGAATCTCTACGCCGTATCCCGCCAGCAGATGTTCCGCCGTGCGTTGAATAATTCTGGGTAAAAACCGCTCGTCCGTGGAGCCTTCCGCGTATAGCGCCAAAACCAATTGCTTCATCTTTGTCTCAATTGCCCTTCAATTGCCCTTCAATTGCGCGATGACTCCGCTGGGATTGGCGCTTTCCAGGTAAGCCGTTACCTGGCCTAACGTGTAGTCTGCAACCTCCGACGCGATCCCTAAATTCAATCGCATCTGCGTGGATGGTTTTACCGGATACATTTGCGTGATCCGCATTGCTCCGAGCGGGGCGGTCTGTGTGACCATCGTGGCGAAGAGTAGTTCATGTGCCAGGTTTTCCTCGTCCAAGGCTTGCGCCAGCACCGGCGAATGAGTATTCACCAGCAGTTGACGCAGCGGCCATGTTGGATCATCGTTCTCGAAATCCGTTGCCAAGGGGCGCAAGATCTCCTCAACCATCTGCTTGAGGCGCTGCGGATGGATGCCGTTTTCTGGCTCCTCAAAGCATAAAACGCCATGATGTTGCGGATCATACTTCAAAGTGAGCAACGCCAGTAGACGCAACGTGCCATCGGAGAGAACGCTGGAAGAAAATTCCCGGCCATCGCGGGTGTAGGCCTTGATCAGATAGCGATTCTGCGGGCGATCTGGCTCTACCACGACGGATTTGATTTCTGGCACCAGATAGGCCAAATCGGCAGAGATCTCTTTCAGGATGATGTCATCCTCAGCGTCTAAGCGGGCCAATGTGCCGGCCAGAAATTCACCATCGCTTTTCAGATGTTGCGGATTGACCAGGGGACTGGGCTCGCGCAGAATCACAGGATTGAGTTGGAGTCGTTTCCAGGCTCGCATCTCCTCGCGAGCTGCAAAGGCGTGAGGAAATTCGGTGTTGAGGACGCCGCTTAGCACCGTGCGTTCTGCCTTTTCGGCGACCGTGGCTTTTCGTCCACTCCGCCCATCTTGATGGAGATAAAGCGTGGCGATCCCTTGTCCCTCATTTTCTGTCGAGATAAAGGGGGCGCCCCGTCCCCCTCGCAGGGTTGGCAGCCAATGATCCCGGTGCTTCCCTAATTGTTTCAACCAATCATCTTCCCCCCGGTTGATGGATTCAAGTGATTCGTAGGTAATATAGGGCCGTTCTAATCCTTGTTCATCGGAGCGCCGTGCAATCTCCAGCTCGTAGCGCATCCGCGTGAATTTTAGTTCCGCTTCGCTGCCCCATTCATCGCGGACGTGACGATCGACAAATATTTCTACCGCAAAGCGCATCGTTTCCACGTGTTTGCCTGTCGGCAACACCGTGAAAAGCTCGCCGGCATTGCCGCGCACCTTCAAAAAGGCTGTGCGCAAGTCTGTTTCGGCCAGATTTGCTAGCAGGCGCAGGGCATCGAAGAGATTGCTCTTGCCCACTCCATTGGCGCCGATGATGACTTGAAAGGGCGCCAGCGGCGCCTTGAAATTGCGGAAGCTCTTAAAGCCGTCGATCTCAATCCAGGTTAACACAAGTTCCTCACAAATAGCCCAACTCGCGGGCCTGATGTCGCAACTCGTCTCGAAATTCCGGCGCGGCGATGCCGATGAGGCCGGCGGCGCGTTGGCGGATGCTCTTGCCGTAGAGGTTCACGGCGCCGTGCTCCGTAACGACCCAGTGGACGTGATTGCGCGAGGTGACGACGCCCGCGCCCGGTTTCAGCAGCGGCGCGATGCGGCTGAGCTCGCCGCCTTTGGCCGTGCTGGGCAGCGCGATGATGGGCACGCCGCCTTCGGAGCGGCTCGCGCCGTAGATGAAGTCGATCTGCCCGCCGACGCCGCTGAAGAGCTTGGGGCCGATGCTATCCGCGCAGACCTGCCCGGTGAGATCGACCTCGATGGCGCCGTTGATGGCTACTTGCCGGTAGTTCTGGCCGATCACGCACGGATCGTTCACGTATTCCGTGCGGTGCAGCTCTACCAGCGGGTTGTGATCCAGCCAGCGATAGAGGTCGCGCGATCCCAGCACAAAGCCGGCGACGATCTTGCCGGGATGCAGGGTTTTGTGCGCCCCGGTGATGACGCCCGATTCGACTAGCCCCATGACGCCGTCGGAGAAGAGTTCCGTGTGGATGCCCAGGTCTTTCTTGTCCGCCAGATAGCCCAACACCGCGTCCGGCACCGCGCCGATGCCCATCTGCAACGTCGCTCCGTCGGGGATCAGCTCGGCGATGTGCCCGGCGATGCCCTGCACGACCTCGTTGTACCCACCCTGCGTCATCCGGTACTCGTACAGGGGATGATCGACCTCGACGATGTGATCCAGTTGGTCAATGTGAATAGCCGTGTCGCCGTGAATATAAGGCATCTGCTGGTTGATCTCGGCCACGATGTGGCGGGCGGATTCCGCCGGCGTGCGGGTCAGGCCCGTCTCGATGCTGAAGGAGCAGAGGCCGTCCTCGTTCGGCGGCGAGAGGTGGACGAAGGCCACATCGATGGGCAGGGTATCCCGGAAAATCGTAGGAAATTCGGAGAGCAGCACGGGGGTGTAATCCGCGCGCTGCTCCCAAATCGCCTGCCGCATATTGTGCCCGATGAACATCGAGTTGGCCCGCAGATGGCCCGCCATCTCTGGCGCGCTCCAGGGCGCCGGCCCGACCGTCAACGCTTGGGCGATCTCGACATCTTTGAGAGTGGGGGCGTAGGCCACCAGCGCATCGACTAAGCGACGCGGCACGCTGCAATTGCTGGTCAAGAAGACCCGCGCGCCATCCGTCACCATCGCCGCGATGGCCTGCTCCGGCGTGGTGAGTTTATCGCGATAGCGGTCTCGCCATCCCATAATTAATTAGGTGAGAACGCGCGCTAATCGGTGTGCGGCAAGAGGATATTTTCCAACACCTCGCCGTTGCGGATGACGATGCCGCGGCTTAGCGCCTTCTCCTGGGCGAACGCGGACGCGGTGCCCATATCGGCAATCTTTTGGATGTAGGGCCACGCGGCGTTGTTGAAGGCGTGCGTCGAGGTGCGCGGTACGGCGCCCGGCACGTTGGGCACGCAGAAATGTACGATATCCTCTTCTGTGTAGGCGGGATTTTCGAACGTGGTGGGGCGGCTGGTTTCCACACACCCGCCGTGATCGATGGTGAAATCTAAGATGACCGATCCCTTGCGCATGGTGCGGAGCATCTCGCGGGTGATGAGGGTCGGGGGATGTTGGCCGGGGATGCGCACGGCGCAGATCACGACATCCGCGAAGCGCGTGGTGTAGGCGATGTTGAAATCGTGGGAGATCATCGTCGTCACCTCGCCCGAGAAGTGCGAATCGACGTAGCGCAGGTGTTCCAGGGAGCGGCTGAGCACGAAGACCTTGGCGCCCATGCCTAAGAAGGCGCGCGCCGCGTTCGTGCCGAGTACGCCGGCCCCGAGGATGACCACCTCGCCGGCGGAGATGCCGGGCACGCCGTTGAGCAGCACGCCCCGTCCGCCCTGATGACGCAGCAGGAGATTGCCCGCGATGTAGGGCGAGAGGCGTCCGGCCACCTCGCTCATCGTCTTGAGGATGGGGAAATCCTTGCCGTCGGGGGAGACCATCTCGTAGGCGACGGCCGTCACTTTGCGGTCTTTCAGTCCGGCCAGTTCCTCTTCGGGGATCTGCGTCAGGCCCAAGAAGCACATAATCGTCTGGCCGTCAGACATCCACGAAATTTCCTCCGGCGTGGGGCGCAGCACCTTGAGGATGAGGGAGCTGCGCGTGTATAGCTCTTTGGCGTCGAAGACGATGTTCGCGCCCATACGTTCATAGTCATAATCATTGAATCCGGCGCCATCCCCCGCGCCGCTTTCCACGAAGCACTGGTGGCCGCCCTTCGTCAATAACCCGACCCCCGCCGGGGTCAGCCCCACGCGCTCCTCACCAGAAAGTCGTTCCTTTGGAATACCAATTTTCATTCGTTGACTCCTTTTCATTGTGTTGTGAAATTTACGATTAAATCAGAAGAGGACGGGATGCGAATCGCGTCGCTTCTGAATATAGACAAAGCGGCAAAGCAACAAAACATCAAATGTGAACCTTGCGAAGGTTACTGATGGTCGTGGGCGCAGTGATATGTTCGATAGATCAACAGGCTCGTGGCCCGAAAATCCTTCTAGAACCTTCGCAAGGGTGACTAAAATCTAGGCTACACCTCGCGCCCGATGCGCCCAAGTGTCGCTAAGCATTTTATCCCCAACAGATGTCATGCTGGCTCTTCACGTGGGCAGTTCAATCGTGCGCACGCCGTCGGTGGCGTGCATGAAGCGGGTCGTCAGTTGGCGATCGAAGCGTTCGTCATAGACCTCATCTAAATGCCGGCGCAGGTCGGGCGCGGCCTCCTCGGCCACGAGCGCCACGATGCAGCCGCCAAATCCGGCACCCGTCATCCGCGCGCCGTAGCAGCCTGGAATTTCGGTCGCCGCCTCGACTAACGTGTCCAACTCCGGCGTGCTTACCTCGAAATCCTCGCGCAGGCTGCGATGTCCCTCCACAAGGATCGCGCCTACCGTCTCCAGATCGCGCCCTTGCAGCGCCTTCGCCATCCGCACCACGCGCAGATTCTCGTGGACGACGTGGCGTGCTCGCTGATAGAGTACATCCGAAATGTGATGTCCGACCCTCTTCAGATCGCTGACCCGCACATCCCGCAATGATGTAATATCCGGCAGATAGTCGCGCAACTCCTGGAGGGCCTGCTCGCACTGCGAGCGCCGCGTGTTGTACGCCGAGTTGGCCAACGAGCGCCGCACGCCGCTATCGACGACGGCCAACACTACCCCCGGCGGCATCGCGAAGTACCCGCGCTCCGAACTGCGCGTATCCAAAAGCATCGCGTAGCCGGCCTTGCTGCACGCGCTCGCCATCTGATCCGTGATGCCGCACTCGATGCCGACGTAACCATTTTCGGCCTGATGGCAGAGCCGCGCCAATTTCTCCCGTGAGAGATCGAAGCCGCTCAGTTGATCCCACGCATAGGCGAAGGCAACCTCCACCGCCGCTGAGGAGGCCAGCCCCGCGCCGACCGGCACCTCCGAGGTGAAAACGGCGTTGATGCTGACGGGCGTCATCCCTTCCTCTAAGAAGGCCCAGACCACACTTTTGGGATAATCCTCCCAGCCGCCCGCCGAGGCGGGGATGCGGTCGGTGGGGAAGAGGGCCTCGGCGTTGCCCATATCCCGCGCGCGCAGGATGGCCCAATCCTCTTGATGAGGGCTGGCTGCCAACCAGACGGCGACGTTCACCGCGATGGGCATCACGAGGCCGTCGTTGTAATCCGTGTGTTCCCCGATGAGATTCACCCGTCCCGGCGCGCGCACGATGAGGTCGGGCGCGTCGCCAAAGCGTGCGTAGAATCCCTTGGCGACCGTTGTTAGATATGGATTAGTCATTGGCTATAAACTCCTCGTGAGATCGTTCATCGTCTTTCGCTGGGGCGCCGGGGATTTCTGGCAGAATGCCCGCCTCGATCAAGTAGGCGATCACGCGCTCGCGATCCGCCTCGCGGATCACGGCGGTGTGTGGGTCAAGTTGCTGGCGAATCCAGCGGCCCAGCCCCGGTTGCTGCAATAGCGCCGGATCTTGCACCTGGAGCAGCAGGGCAGGCGCAATCCGCGCTTGCTCGCCCTGTTGATAGCCCCGCGTGATGGCCGCGCGCAGGTGCTCCGGCAGATCGTGGCCCAGCGCCTTCGCCAAAAAATCCAGCAGCCGATCCAAGGGGATGTGTTGTTGTTGCGCCCGCGCCAGTGATGTGGGCGTCAGACGATAATCGTAGGATTCGCCCCGGCGGCCCAGCGCCTGCGCGACGCGACTCAATTGGAAGCGCTCGTAGCGGCGACGGCGGGGCGCGCCCAACACGCCGGTAGCGCTCAATTGCACCGGCGCGGGGGAGGGCAGATCAGGCGGGGGCGCATCTAAGAGCAGGGCGGCCCCGGCCTCGTTGATGTGGAAGGCGCGCGCGGATGTGCCGGGCGTCTCGCGCCCCAGATCGACCAATCCCAGCCACTGCAATGGGCCGGTGATGACGAAGCGCACCCACGCGCCCTCGATGGCCTCCCACGCCGTGAACCCGCGCAACATCTCGCCGGAGGCGGCGTCGCGCAAGGCCCAGACGTCGTAGTTGCCCGTCGGGCGCAGAAAATCGGCGGCGTGGGCCTTGACGTACGCGACGAAGGTTTCGAGGTCGTACCACACGTCCGTCGCACAGTGTTCCATCACGGCTAAGAAATTGCGCCGCGTCGCCAGGGGATCGTTCGGCCAACTCTCGTCGGGGCCGGGCGAGAGGGTGGGCACGGCGGCCAGGTCGTTCCATTGGCGGCTCGAAAGCCACGCCTTGACTAAGGCCGCCCACTGCGCCCAGGGATCGGATTGCAGCCACGCCAACATCGGCTCGGCGACGGGATGGCGGCGGCCCTGCTTGTCCGCGCGAATCCAGCCCTGCTCCAGGGCCAGCGTCTCCAGCAGCGCCGCCGCCGAGGCTGCGTCGTGATCCGGCGCGGATTGCCCGCGCCCGGCTTGTAACCGCGCCCAGCGCGTCACCAGCGCGTCGGCGAGCGCGTCGTCGCCGGGGATGATGTGCTCCGGCGGCGCTGCTGGCTCCGGCGGCGGGATCTCCAGCGGCGGCGGGGTGGGGAGGTAGAGCTGTAGCTCCTCCGGTATGAAGGCCATCTCCACCTGGTCGTCCTCTTGGGGCGCGAACGCGCGTTGGATGAAGCCCCAGTACCACAGCCCCTCGGCCGGCGAGATGGGGTCGCGCCAGAGCGCCTCGCGCTCCAGGCGGCCTGGCCCCACCGTTCGGACGTCGCCCCAGCGCCGCGCGAAGATTAGCCACGGGATCGCGCCGCCGCGCTGCAACAGATCGATCAAGGCCGCCTGCTGCCGCTCGGTGAGCGCGCGCCACGCCCGCTCCACGCTCTCGATGCGCGCCATCTCGTCGGTCAACTCGGCGGCCACATCGGCCCGCCGGTCCGCTGTCAACTCGATCTGCCATTGTTCGGCCATGGCGCGCAGACGGGCGAGATTGCTATCTAAGAGTGATTGGTACAGCGTTCGCAGTGACATAGCTCCTCTTGGGGCGGTTGGGCGTGTGAGTTATAGTTACATCAACTGATTATATATGTAGTAGGGGAAGACGCAACATCAGGCGGTTTGCGTGTTTTTCAGGCATACTTTTACTCTCTTTGTGTTGACGGGTTGTCGGGACTGTGTATACTGTGTGGCGTCGAGAAGCTCAAAAAACCTGGCTCTTCCCAGAACTGGTAACAGGCCCATGATTCCTCATGCTTAGATGGAGGTGGAGGTTGAATGGATAAGATCGTCAATGAGCTGATTCGTGTGTTAGTCGCCGATGATCACACGCTCGCCCGGGAAGGTATCCGCACGCTTCTCCAAACAGCCCGCGATATCGAGGTCGTGGGCGAAGCACGGGACGGCGCGGAAGCGCAACGGATGGTGGCCGCACTCCGCCCCGACATTCTACTCTTGGACTTGGTGATGCCCGGCCCAGCGCCATTCGAGATCGAACGCTGGGTGCGCGAATCTTATCCAGAGACCACCGTCCTCATCCTGACGGGGCACGACCGGGATCACTTTCTGGCCCAGGCTGTCGAAGAGGGGGTGGCCGGGTACCTGACCAAAGATGTGGTGCAGACGGACCTTGTCGCGGCGATCCGCCGCGCGGCGGGTGGTGAGGTGCTGATCACGAGTGAGCAATTCACGCGCGCCCGGCGCTGGTCGCGGGAGGTCAGTGAGCGGTGGGAGGGATTGACTGAGCGCGAGCGGGAGGTGCTGGGGATTTTAGTGCAGGGCAAGCGCAATGCCGAGATCGCGGAGGCGCTATCCATCACAGTGCGCACGGTAGAAATGCATCTGACGAACGTGATGCAGAAATTGGGCGTCCATTCGCGGACGGAAGCTGTGGTATGGGTGCACGACAATCTGCCGGACGATATACGGAAAACCGCAGGGTAAAGCGTGTGGTTTTCCACAATAGACAGAAGGTAGAAAATTAAATAGAATGAATGTGTTGCGGTAAGAAATCAGCTAGTTCAAATCTATGGAGGGATCGAAGATGACGTCGAAAATCAAGATGAACGTTGTTTCTGTATCTGTCTTGTTGGCAATGGTGTTGTCCTTTATTTCCAGTATGCCGCT
>CAZCAI010000015.1:0-43007 GCA_964496595.1 uncultured Anaerolineales bacterium | reverse complement strand
GCTGAAGTCGGCTGAAGACCGACTGTAAGTAACCCGCGGAGAAATAGAGTCAACTTTAGTTGACTTGTGCTTAGTAGCCGGGGATTTCAATCCTCGGCGAAGTGCGCGTCAAGACGCTTTCCGACAATCAGCCGTCGCTCCCGATGTAAATTGTGACCGGTTGTAGGTCAGAATGATTTTCCGACCCGGCGGATTACCAATTCGCCTAGGGCTTTCCCATTCTCGCTCCAAGGGGATCGCCAGATCCCCGTTTTTCTTGCGCAAGATAAAAAAACGTTCAAAATATGCCCCAGAGGCGCGGATTTAGCAATCCACTTGGAGCGAATGGGGCGTAATTACAAAATGGGAAAGCCCTAATTCGCCCTACGCCTATTTACGAGGAGAAACAACAATGAAACTCAACAAACGCACGTGGTTCTTATGCGCGATGATCGCCGCTTTGGTCGCCCTATCCGCTGGATGCACACAATCGATGCCAACGCCGGTCGATCTGACGGAGGCTGAAAGCGGTACAACGCCGACGCCGCGCCCGGCGCCCACCCTGGGCAAGACGGTGGCGGCGGATGGCGCGCTGGCCTCGGCCTATCCGCCGCTGGCGCTGACGTTCGGCGGCAACGTGAGCGGCGAGGTGATCGAGATCGCCGTCCAGCCGGGCGATAGGATCGCGGCGGGCGATCTGGTCGCGCGCATCGATGACACGGCCTTGCAGCGCGCGGCGGCGGATGCGGAGCTGGCGCTGGAGCGCGCCCAGGTCGATAAGGCGCAGGCGGAGGCGCAGTGGGAGCGCGACGTCGCCGACGCGGAGGCCTCGCTCGTGGCGGCCCAAAACACGCTGACATCGACGCTGTTGCAATATTCCAGCACCGGCGTGGAGGAGGCGCGGATCGCGTGGGAGCGCGCGCGCCAGGCCGAGCAGGACGCCAGGCAGACCTACGAGACGCCGCTCTTCGGCGATTGGACGCCGCCGGAGCAGCGGGAGCGCGAGTACGAGGCGTGGCAGCAGCGGATTCAGGATCGCGAGTTGGCCGAGATGCGCTACGATGACGCGCTGGACAATCGCGCGGTCAATGCGGTGGAGTTGGAGCGCCAGCGGCAGGATGTGGAGAGGGCGCGGCGCAAGCTCGAGGCGCTGGCGGACGGCATCGCGCCTAACTACCAGCGGGCCATCGAGGACGCGGCGCGCGAGTTGGAGAAGACGGAGGAGGCGTTGACGGACGCGCGCCTGGTCGCGCCGTGGGCGGCCATCGTGCGCTCGGTGGACATCGCGCCGAACGCGCAGGTCAACGCGAGCACGCCCATCGTCACGCTGCTCAACGTCGAGGATGGGCTGCGCTTCATCACGCAGAACCTCAGCGAGCAACACGTCGCGGCGCTGACGACGGGTCAACGCGCGCGCGTCACGCTGCGGAGCTACCCGGATACCCCGCTCGACGGCGCCGTCGAGGCGGTCGCGCCCCAGGGGAACGGTGAGCAGTCAGCAACCACGACCGACGCCCATTTCACTGTGCGGATCAATTTGGCGGCGACGGATCTGCATCTACTGCCGGGCTTGACCGGTCGCGTGGAAATTTTCACGGAGGAATAGAGAAGTAAGGGAGGTAAAAACAGATGCAACAACGGGAAAATGTATTCAAGCGTTTCGTGTGGCTATATGGGCTGTATTCCCTGTTGAATATGGCGGTTTTCCTGGCAGGCTATTATCTGCTCCCCGAAGGCTTTATGCGCGGCAGCCCACAATCGGCGATTGGTTCCCTGGTTGCTTCGGCAACTTCTTTTTGGGGAGAGTTGGGTCTCACGCTGCTCTTCAATCTGGGCGTGGTTTTTGTAATATGCGTGTTATCCAACCTGCAACAGGTCTACAGCATCCCAATGGGGTATGTTGTGGCGGCGCTGCTGGCAATCACATCCGGCTTGATTTCCGGCACTAATTCCTTCTCCGCGTCTGATTTGAGGCAATACAATGCCTATGATGGCACAGCTCTCGCTATGAGCATTGGAGGCGTTGAAATGGTAGCCTACGTGCTGGCGATTTCTGCCACGGTGAATATAGGACTTTACGAATATAACTTGCGACAATGGCAAGGCGAAAAGATCAAGGCCTGGCGCGATATCAGGCTCTCAAAATCTGAAATACTTTGTTTGTGCCTGGGGATTCTGTTACTGATTATCGCGGCTTACCAGGAAACGATCATGGCTATGGGGCTATGAAAGAACACTTCCAATTAATGGCGGCTCTTCGGGAATTCGCCGGGTGCAATCGTCAAGCGCTATTGCGCCCCCCACCTGCAACCCAGGAACGACGTAAAAAGGTCTGTAATCCTCACCAACACGCAATTTTTGGCTACTTTTAGGACTAATGAGGGGTTGCCCGGCAAAATCCAAAAGACCCAGGTAGTTTACTGGCGAAGGGGCTTTCCACGCACCCGCCGCGCCGCTTAAGCCGGGCGTTATGCCGCTATAGGAGAGGCCGGATTTTTGGGTCCACCCGTTCAGACCGTGGATGGGAGTAGTTTTTCGACTTTGATTGTCACCCTTGTAGAACTATGATAGAATGCGCGTATTACGATAATTCTATCGATAGGGAGGAAGTATGGATACCGTGACAGTTTCTACCAAATATCAAGTGGTGATTCCAAGTGGTATTCGCAAACTCATCGATGTTCAGCCAGGGCAAAAGATACAAGTCATTCTCTATGATGGGCGGATTGAGATGATCCCCATCAAACCTACCAAGGAAACGCGAGGATTCCTGGAAGGGATTGACACCGCCGTGGAGCGAGAGGCGGATCGACTATGAATGTAGTTGATTCCTCTGGATGGCTGGAGTATTTCGCGGATGGGCCTAACGCGGATTTCTTTGCCCCACCGATCGAGAATAGCGTTGATCTCATCGTTCCCTCGATCAGTCTGTACGAGGTATTCAAGCGTGTGTTGCAGCAGCGGAGCGAGGGGGACGCATTGCAGGCGGTTGCGACTATGATGCAGGGCCAGGTTATCGACCTGGATGATCGGTTAGCCCTGGAAGCAGCGAAGATATCGGTGGAGAAGAAACTACCGATGGCAGACAGCGTGATACTGGCTACAGCAAGAGCGCATCAGGCCACAGTGTGGACGCAAAACAGTGATTTTGACGGACTGGAAAGTGTTAAATATATCGCGAAGCAGGGGTAATAGCAGCAGCATAACAACTCACTGCACGCGACGCGGCTATCGCCGCGCGGGTTATGCTTGTCGTTAGCCTTTCCCCCCTCACTCCTCCCGAACCTCCACCGTCCTCACCGGCGCGCGATCCTCCTCGAAGCGCGCGCCATCCTCGCCGGTGAGCGGCGCGCGACCGCCGCTTTCGGCGTCGTACAACCCCACGTAGATCGTGTAGCGCCCCGGCGGCGCCTCCGCCGGCAACGTCATCGTATGCACATCCTCGATGACCTGCCCCGCCACCCACGAGCTGGTCGGCGCGCTCCCCTGCGCCGGCCACCCATCCGATTGCGTCCACGCCGCGCCCTCCGGCCCAACGACGTGGACGAAGACGCTATAATCATCCCCCGGCGCCGATCCCTGCGCGTGCCAATAAAGCGTCGTCGTGAAGGATGCGCCCGGCGTCAACGTCGCAGGCGCATCGATCCCCACCAGCGCAGCGAACGGCTCGCCGCCCGTGACATCGATAGCCGTGACGGAGAGCGGCGTCTGCGGCGCGCGCGGCAACTCGAACGTCCGCTCGCGGGCGCGGATCGTCACCTCGCCCAGTGTGACGAACGGCCCATCCCCCGCCGCGACGCGCAACGAGCAGACGCCCGCCGGCACGCGCGGATCGATGCGGACCGCGTAGCGCGTCACGTAGCGATGGCCCGGCGGCCACGTTCCTGGATCGCCGGGCGCCAGCGATACTTCCCCCGCATCCTCGACGCCCTCCGCGCAGTGCAAGGCCCACCGCAGGCGCGTCGGCGGCGCTGCGTCGCCCACCCGCTCCCACCCCAGGCGGAAGGGCAGCTCGGCCCCGGCCCAAATTTGATTATCCCCCTGCTCAGAGCGGATCGTTGGTAGCTCTGCGACATCCACAAAATCCGCCCCGATCAACCGCAAGCCGGACATCTCCACATCCAACGCCAACGGCAGATCCGGCAAGCTCTCCGCCGGATAGGGCGGCGGCGCGATGGTCACCGCGCCCAGTTCGAGCGCCGTGCCGCCAAAGCGCCCATCGGGATGCCAGAGACCCAGGCGCCCGCCCGCCTCCTCGGCCAGGCTCAACGTGAGCATGTACCTCCCCGGCGGCAGGTGCAGCGGCAACGGCAGATAAACCTCGCCATCGACGACCGCGCCCGACGCCCACGCCGTCGTCGGCCAGATGCGCTCATCGACTAAGAGGCCGCCGCCCGCCGCCCAGATTTGATCCTGGTGGTGCAATGCGACGTAATAGCTCAAACGCCCCTGCGCCGACTGGGGCCGCCAGCGCAGCGGCAGCGTGAGCGCCGAGGGCGCCTGGCCCATCGCGGGCGGCGCAGCGGCCAGCAGATCCAACGCGCCATCGAAGCGCGCGCGATGTTCATCGGCAGCCGGCAGTGGATCGGTCAGTTCGCAGATATCGACGGCCAAGGGCAGGTTGATCGGCGCGACGCGACACACGACGACCGGATCGAGGAGCGTGCGAAGTTGCGCGTCCGCGAGCGGATCACAGGCCGGCGTTTGAATCCACGTAAACGACGGCGCGTCATCCAGAAGGCTCGCCAACTGATCACGAATCGCTGCGTCATCGTCCTGTGGTAGGACGTGAACGTCCTCCAGGCCGGGGATCGGCGCGGCGCTCAACCACGGGCGCGGCAGCGACGGCGGCAGCGATAGGGCCTGGGTGTACACCGTCGTCAGGTGCAGGCCCGCCAGGCGGATGCGCGCGACCGGCTGCGAGAAAGCCTGTAACGAGGCGGGGATTTCATCGCCGATAAAGGCCTCCACGCAAGGGAGCTGCCCTTCCGCCCACGCGCGCGTCTCCCCCGCGAAGAAGGGCGCGGCGCCGGGAACGTTTTTCGTCGCGAGCGTCTCCACATCTAACCGTGAGAGTTGCGCGGCGGCCAAGCCACTCCCCTCGCCCCAGCCCAGCGGCACGAGGCGGCGCGCGAGCCATGGCCCGCCCACGAGCGGATCGGCGCTGGTGAGCGGGAGCGGCGCGACGATGGCCCACGTCAGGAGCAAAGCCGCAACCGCCGCGCTCTGCCAGCGGCGGGGACGGGCGGCCCACGCCAGCGCCGCGATGGCGGTCAACGGCGGGATGGCCGTCAGCGCGTAGCGGTCGAACTTTTTGGTGGGGAGGGTGATGGCCGCCAGGTAGAGCAGCGCCGGCAGTCCTAACCACGCCATCCGCCTCCTCAAATGCTCGAGGGGGATTGTCAAATCCCTGTAAGCTTGGAACAACGCCAGCCCCAGCCCGACGAGCACCGCCGGCGTCAGGCGGAAGAGGAGCACCAGCGGGTAGAAGAGCGGACCGGGATTGGGCGTCAGTTGGCCCAAAAAGAAGACATCGCGCAGGCCGATGCCTTCGTGGTAGCCCGCGGCATCGAACAGCAAGGTGAGCGCGCTGCGCGGATCGCGCCAGGATGGCGGATAGAGGAGCGCGTAGCAGAGGAACGTCAGCGCGGCTAAGGCGGCGGCGCGCAGGAGGCGGCGCGGCCACGGCCCACGATCCGCCAGCACAAGCGTCAGCGCCGCGCCCGGCGCGATCAGCAGGCCGAGCGTCTTGGTCAAGCCGGTGAGCGCCAGACAGAGCGCCGCGCCGATGATTTGCCCTATCCCCGGCTCTGAGCGGATCGATAGATCCGCGACATCCGCGCGCCGGGGGAGGACGAGCAGCAGCGCCAGCAGCGCGAAGGCAGCCTGGAGGGCGTCGGTGTGGAGCAGGCCGGCGTGTCCGGCCCCGAATGGATCAAGAGCCATGAAGAGCGCGAGGAGCCGCGCGGGCCGCTCGCCCAATCGAGGCCGGGCCAGATGATAGGCGCCGACCAAGGCTAAGGAGGTCGTCAACATCACCAGCAGGCGGCCGGCGGGCAGGAAGTAGGTCAGGCGAGCGAAGGCCGCGCCGTTCTCCGGCGTCAGCCAGGCCATCTGGTGAATCCACGTCAGGTGGGCGGCGGCCTCGGCGGGATGGCGCCACGCGGTGAGGCGCACGCCCAGCGCGCCCAAGGCCATCGTCGTCACGCCGGGATGGCCCGTCTCCGGGATGGCGGCCCAGTCGCCCGCGGCCACAGCATCCCCAAAGCGCATGGCGCGCAACACCCAGATCGGCTCGTCGGGCGTGACGTAGCGG
This sequence comes from uncultured Anaerolineales bacterium, assembly GCA_964496595.1. Taxonomy (GTDB): domain Bacteria; phylum Chloroflexota; class Anaerolineae; order B4-G1; family SLSP01; genus JAAAOZ01. Next base: position 36,712 of record CAZCAI010000015.1, on the reverse strand, counting down.
CCCATCGGGGCGAGGCGCACCAGCATCGCGACGACAAAGAGCGCCGCGCTCAGGCGCCATCGCCGGGCTGATCCCCTGGTCGAAGAACGCACGGGTTCGCTACTCCTCCGCGCGGATCACGTAGATATGCTTGTCCTGCACCTCGTAGTAGGTGCGGATGAGCAGCTCGCCCAACAGCCCCATCACCACGAACTGCACGCCCAAGATCATCAGCAGAATGGCTAAGGAGAGCAGCGGGCGGTCGCCGATATCGGCGCCAGTAATGAACTTGAGCAGCGTCAGGTAGAGGCCCATCAGAAAACCGATCCCGCCGCTGGCGAGGCCGGCCAGGCCGAAGAGCTGCATCGGGCGGCCCATGTAGGTGAGCAAAAAGGAGACGGTCAGCAGGTCTAACAGGACGCGGATCGTGCGGGTGATGGTGTACTTCGATTGGCCGTATTGGCGCGGGCGGTCGTTGACCGGCGCCTCGGCGACGCGCACGCCAATGCGCGAGGCCAGCGCGGGGATGAAGCGGTGAAGTTCACCGTAGAGTTGGACGTTCTTTGCCACCTCCCAATGGTAAACCTTGAGAGAGCAGCCGTAGTCGTGCAGTTCTACGCCGGTGGATTGGGCGATCAGGCGGTTGGCCAGCATCGAGGGCAGCCGGCGCGAAAGGAACGGCTCCTTGCGATCCTTGCGCCAGCCGCTGACGATGTCGTAGCTGCCGCTCTCTGCTACCTCAAGAAGGCGAGCGATGTCGCGCGGGTCGTTCTGGCCGTCGGCGTCCATCGTGATAACGTAGGCGCCGCGCGCCTTGTCGAACCCGGCGGCGAATCCCGCCGTCTGCCCGAAGTTGCGGCGGAAGCGGATGATGCGCAGGTGCGGCTCGCCCGCTTTCAAGCGGCGCAGCACCGCGATGCTGCTGTCCGTGCTGCCGTCATCCACCGCGATGATCTCATAACTGCGATCCATCGCCTGGAGGGCGGCGGAGAGTTCGGGAATGAAGGTCTGGAGATTCCCTGCCTCGTTGTAGACGGGCAGGACGATGGAAATATCCAACGTCGGTTGGTCGGGCTGATTCTTCATAACAGGATGTCCTTTCTGATTTTCTGAGTTTTTATGGATGGTGGGGAGTTCTGCTCCCCCAATCACAACAGCGAATTGGCGAATAGACGAATAGGCGAGAGACCAAATACTTCGTTCGTCTTTCAATTCGCTGTTGATTACGTTGTACCACGCTTGACAGATGGGTCAAGGAAGTTATAATGTCAGGGAATTATTGGGAAATCGTTGCGCCGCAATAGGGCGTCACTGAGTTTGAGGAGGATGGTGAGATATGGCAAAGAAAAAAGGACCTCGCATTTTAGTCAAGATGAAGAGCACGGAAAGCGGGCATATGTATCACACAGAGAAGAACCGCCAGAATGACCGCGGGCGCTTGGAATTGAAGAAGTACGATCCTTTCGTGCGTCGTCACGTGATCTATCGCGAAACCAAATAATCGCGTAAGCTTAGCGCCGTTTGACATTGTGCGGCCCGATTCGAGGTGATCGAATCGGGCCGCGTTCTTTTCTATCCCCTTCGGGGGGATGGTTCGGAAATAGGTTGACACTTTTTTCCTCTACGGGCACTGAAGTACCCTGGAAAGGCCTGACGGCCAACCGTCTGCCTGCGCAGACGGCCTATCGCATCCTCGAAGGAGGATGCCCGGCGCGCAGCGCCTCTCGAAGGGACTTTAGTCGCTGACAGAGTGTAAACCTAATTGTCTTAGAAAATGAACCATCCCCCTTCGGGAAGCATAGAATCTGCTAAATCTGCTCCACCTGCTGATTGAGTGCGTAGATCAGCGCCGCCTCGGCGTGGATTTGGGTCGTATCGAAGAGCGGGAGGCTCACATCCTCCGGCCGGACCAGCAGCGGGATCTCCGTGCAGCCCAGCACGATGCCCTCGGCGCCGCACGCGGCCAACCCCTCGATGATGGCTGTGTACTGCTCGCGGGAGGCCGCGCGAATCTTCCCCGCGACCAACTCGTCGTAGATGACGCGATGGACGACGTCGCGCTCCGCCTCCTCCGGGACGAGTACCGTGATCCCCTGTTCCGCCAGCGCGCCGCGATAGAAGGGTTTTTCCATCGTGAAGCGCGTGCCCAACAGGCCGACCGTGGAAATCCCCTGGGCCAAAATCGCCTCGCCAACAGCATCCAGCAGGCTGAGCACCGGCACATCGACCGCCGCGCGCACTTCCGCGACGACCTTGTGCATCGTGTTGGTGGCGATGAGCACGAAATCCGCGCCGGCGGCCACCAGCTTGCGCGCCGCCTCCGATAACCCCGCCGCGACCAGATCCCACCGCCCGGCGTTCGGCCAATCCACGTAGGGCTGGAAGCTGACGCTGTAGATGATGACCTCCGGGTAGCCGTAATCGCCGAAGCGCTCGGTGTAGGTGCGGGTGATGTACTCGTAGTAGGCCACGGTCGATTCGGGACTCATCCCGCCTAAGATGCCAATCGTTTTCATTGTCCGTGATCTCCTTTTTGTGTGATGACTATCCATTCAACGTCAACTTCGCCAGCGGCTCCAGGGAAGCCGGCGGCTTGGGGAAGCGTTGGGTCGGCGCGTAGCGTTCCCAATCCCCGGCGAGATTCAAAGCCTCCAGCGCCAGGGTGATGTTGGCCATACAATTGCCGCCATCGACGTAGCGATAGCGGGGATCTTCCTTCTCGTAGTTAGGATGATCGCGCCGGACGTAGAGGTAGAGCGTGCCATCGCGCCAGAGGATGCGCCAGGGCTGGGTGTTCAAGGCCGAAGGGGCCTGTCGCGCGGCCTGGACGATCTTCTTGATCTTGGCGGGCGGCTTTGCGGGATGATCGAAATCGGTATCGAAGAAAATCTCCTCCACGGGCAGGCGATTGGCGCCGCCGGTGGCGCGGCGGATCATGGCGTTGACCGCGCGCCCGCCGAGGTTCTGTACCGGGCGTCCAAAGATCAGGATGGCGGCGGTGTGCGCTTCGCGCGGCAGGCGGAATCGCACGCGCAGGTTGGATTCGCGATCCAGCGTCCCGATAAAGCAGGAGCCGATGCCCAAGCGCGCGAGTTGCACGGCCATCTGCTCCATCCGGTAGCCCAAATCGGCCAAGGGCATCGTATCGCCTACGATGTAGGGGACGAGATAGTGGGGCGGGCTGACGACGTGGCCATAGCCGCCGATGGCGACGGTGAGATCCTCGCCATCGACTACGTCGCGTCGCATCACCCGGCAACGATTGTCCGTCACCAACGGGCGCGCCTGATCGGTGATGTGATCAACCTCCGCCAGAGTCTCTTTATCCAGCGGCGACTTGGCATAACGACGAATCGAACGGCGATTTAGAATCGCCTGGTATAAGTTCATAACGGCTTCTCCTTGTTGGGTTAATTGCCAGGCACCCCTTGTGAAGGTTACAGATTTCTCGTGTTTCTATCATCCTTTCCGACAGTCCACGTGGCTCTATCTTGGAAAATCCTCGTGGAACCTTCGCAAGGGGCGTAAACTTGATTAGCCATTTCTTCTAAATGATGCTAAAATCTCTGTGATGATGTGATCCCTCTGCCGTATATTCGACAAACGGGTGTATTTTATCCTGGTTAGCTAACGTGCTACGTAATACGTTTTACGCAATACGTATTGTGAGCACTCCCCTAAACTCAACACACCTCAATAATAACTTTACGGCAAGCGGATGAACAATCTCATATCGCTGCGTCATTGTACCATATTTATAAAGTTCCCCAATTGAGAATCTGTAATCCAAAGGAGGAAGTATGCCACTGACAAAAATTGTCTGCACGCTTGGCCCCGCAACCGATTCCCCGGATATTATCCGCGCGATGATCCGCGCCGGGATGACTGTGGCGCGCCTGAATTATTCGCACGGCACGCACGCGGGCAAACGCCGGACGGCGGAGATGGTGCGGCAGGTCGCCGAGGAAGAAGGTCAATACGTCGCCTTGATGGGCGATCTCCAGGGGCCGAAGATCCGCGTCGGGGATCTGCCGGAGGAAGGCGTAAAGCTCGAAAATGGCGCGGAGATCATCCTGACCGCCGGCGAGGTGAAAGATCCCCATCGCGACATCCCGTTCCCTCATCCAGAGATCATCTCCGACGTTGAGCCGGGAGATCGCATTCTGTTGGATGATGGGACGCTGGAGTTGGAAGCGGAGACCATCTCCCCGCCGGAACTGCGCTGTCGCGTCCGGTTGGGCGGCCTTTTGACCTCCAACAAGGGCGTCAATCTGCCCAACGTGAAGCTAAAGATCCCAGCGATGACGGAGAAGGATTGCGCGGACGCGACGCACGCGCTGGGACTGGGCCTGGATTACCTGGCGCTCTCGTTTGTGCGTCACGCCAGCGATATCACCCAATTGCGCGAGTATCTGCTGGATCGCGCAGACGCCAGTGGCGAACGGAAGGTCGGCGAGAACCCGCATCAGATCCCGGCGCTCGTCGCCAAGATCGAAAAGCCGGAGGCATTGATAGAGTTGGAGGCCATTGTCCAGGCCGCCGACGCGGTGATGGTCGCGCGGGGGGATCTAGGCGTCGAGATTTCGCCGGAGCAGGTGCCGCTGGTACAGAAAAAGATCATCAAGCTCTCCAATCTCCTGGGCAAGCCGGTCATCACGGCCACCCAGATGCTCCAGTCGATGATCGACATGCCACGCCCGACGCGCGCGGAGGCCTCCGACGTCGCCAACGCGATCTTAGATGGCAGCGACGCGGTGATGCTCTCCGGCGAGACCTCGATTGGCAAATATCCCATCGAGGCCGTGCGGATGATGGCGAAGATCGCGGCTAACGTCGAGAAGTCCGATGAGTTTCCCTACAACCACCTCTTAGACATCGACGTGACGACGGAGGAGATGTCCAACGCGGTGATGATCTCCAGCGCCATCAGCCGGGCCACCGTCGTAATCGCGAAAGCCGCCCACGCGACCGCGATCCTCTCCTCGACGGAGTCCGGGCGCACAGCGCGCACCGTCGCGCGCCATCGTCCCCGCGTGCCGCTGTTGGGCGTCACGCCCTTTGTGGAGACCGCCCGCCGGATGCAGTTGATCTGGGGGGTCGTCCCCGCGCTGGTCGGCGCCTTCAACGACACCGATCAGATGATCCAGATGATGGTGCAATCGGCGGTGGAGCGGAATTTCGCCGATGTGGGGAGCAACGTCATTTTGACGGCGGGGATTCCCTTCGAGGTACACGGCGTGACCAACATGGTTAAGGTGCACACCGTCCGAGATACGGATGTGAGCTGATCAGAACGAACCAAAAAAGCAGCGGGAACCTCATATTCCCGCTGCTGGTCTTTGAGCGATGAGCGTGTCGCGCCGCGCGTCAGGTTTCCATCGATTCCTGGGGCTGCTCTTCCACTTCCTCCACCTCGATGTCACGATCCATCACCGGCTCGACTACCTGCATCCCCTGCGACGCGCCGCAATAGGGGCAGAGGTTCCATTCCAACGCTAAGATCTCGCCGCAGGTGACACACTTTTTCTTCAACTGGGTGTGACAGTAAGGGCAGTAAAGGTACGCGCCGCGCGCCTTCGCACCGCAGGAGGAGCAGACCTCCGGCTCCTCGACGGCCTGAAGCAGCGCTTCTTGTTCCAAGGCGTGCTCATAGGCCTCGGCTAACGTCTCACGCGGGCGTATCAAGAAATAGATGATCAAGCCCGGTAATGTCAACACAGCGACCATCAACGTCGCCAAAAATTGCGCGACGATGTCGCGGGTGCGGGAGCGAATGTCGCGAAAGACCCACAAGACCATACCCAACCAGAGGCTGGTGGTGAAGACCGCCGTCACCAGCACCAAGATGGTCACGATTTGCGGGAGAAGCTCTAATAATTGATCAAACATAGATAGTAACTCCTCAGTCGTTATCGGTTGGCAACCAATAGATGACCAACCGTAATCATAAACTAGCGAAGGCAACCAGCGAAATTATACCATCCCCCAACGGGTAAGCAAGAAGAGGGCAAAAGGAGATAGGTTATGAACGAGTATGTGACGGTCAAAGAGATGCCAGAAACGGAGCGGCCCCGCGAGCGATTGGCGCGCGTGGGGCCGCAGGCTTTATCCACAGCGGAATTATTGGCGATTATTTTGCGCACCGGCGTCGGCGGTGAAAATGTCCTCACGATGGCCCAGCGCATTTTATCCACCTTTGAGGGATTGGGCGGGCTGGCCCGCGCCGACTACGTCCAAATCCAGGCGGAACACGGCATCGGCCCGGCGAAGGCCGCGCAGATTATGGCCGCGCTCGAATTAGGCCGCCGTCTGATGGCCGAAGCCCCCCAGGAACGTTATCAAATCCGCTCGCCGGAAGATGCGGGCCGCCTGCTGAGGCCTATGATCGGCCATAAACCGCAGGAGAACTTCGTGGTGATGTATTTGGACACCCGCAACCGTGTCCTTGATCACGAAATCCTCTACAAAGGCAGCCTGAACACCTCGCTGGTGCGGATAAGCGAGGTCTTCAGGGGCGCGGTGCGCCGCAATTGCGCCTCGCTGGTCGTGGCCCACAACCACCCCTCCGGCGATCCCAGCCCCTCACCGGAGGATATCGCCCTCACCCGCCGCCTGATCGATGCGGGCAAACTGTTAGATGTCGAGGTGTTGGATCACCTGGTCATCGGCCAAAACCGCCACTTCAGCCTCCGCGAGCACGGCCTCGTCTTCGAGGAGAAATAGGCGCACCCTTGAAAATGCCAAATATCTCACGCAAAGATGTTCCAAATCTTGGCGACGTTGCGTCTTGGGGTGAGATAGTTCCCCTCTTTCAGAAGAAACCAACGTTCAACCTTCAACTTTTAACTTGTAACCCCTACTCCAACGCCCGCGCCCGCTCCGCCATCATCTCGCGGAGCCGCGCCGCATCCTTGGGATAGGCCCAGTAGAAGAGCGTGAAGACCAGCGCGCAGATGACCCAGGGGAAGGGAATCGTCCAGACCAACGCCTGCGTGAAGCCGATGGTATCCGCCAGACGCCCGGCGATGTAAGCCGAGATCGCGGCGAAGCCACTCTCGACAAAGGTCGTCATCGCGAAGGCGGTAGCGCGCAACTCCGGCGGCACAGCGCCCTGCATCATCGGCTCCTTCGCGCCCTTGCCCGGCCAACTGATCATCAGCGCCGTGAAGAAGCAGATGAAGAAGAAGGGCCAGAAACTCCAATCGCGCGTCTGGGTGAGCATGATGTAGCTCAACGGAATGCCGCTGACGATGGAGACCTGCCCCACCACCGCCCGCCCGTACTTGGGACTGCGCAACTCGGCCCAATCGCCCAGCACCCCGCCGATGATGTTGCTCAGCGCTGTCCCGATGATGATCCCGGAGAAGGCCAACGTCGCGCTCCCCTGCGGATGATCAAACTGAATCGCCTCGGTCATCCCGCGCACATCGACCATCCACGAGATGAAGTACAGCCCCATCACCACCCAGGGCATGGTGCCGGCCAGCCCTTGCAGGATGGCGACCCAAATGGTGGGGATGTGCAGCACGCGCGGCAGATCGGCCAGATCGATGCGATATTGCTCCGCATCCGATGAGGTGATCTTCCCCGCCAACTCCGGCTCGGTGCTGCCGCGCACCGGCTCGTCGACCAACAGCCAGACCAGCACGCCGGAGACGACACTGGAAAGCCCCAGGACCACAAATCCCCAGCGCCAGAGCGTGGGCGTGGCCAACATCCCCAGCCCCAGCGTCCCCGCGATGATGCCCAGGATGCCGATGGCCTCCAGCGTGCCCAACGCGCGTCCCCGTTGGTGTGGCGGGAAGGTGTCCGACATCAGCGAAAAGGTCGCGGGCATCAAGCAGCCCAATCCCAGCCCGGAGATCGCGCGGATGATGAGTAACTGCCCAAAGTTCTGCGTCAGGCCGCAGGCGGCCGTCCACAGACCCCACACGCCCGTGCCGATGATGACGACCTGCTTGCGCGAGAATTTATCGGAGGCGTAGCCCCACACCGGCGCGCTCACGGATTGCAGAATATTCCGAATGGTGCCGATCAGGCCCAACGCTGTGTAATCCAAGCCCCACATCATCCGAATGGTGGGGAACAGCACCGACATCGCCTGGCCTTCGCCCTGGTCGATGAAGTAGCCGAAGGCCAGCGCGATCAACGTTCGCCAGCGGCTTGGTTTGGAAGTCTGAGATTCTGTCATGGGTTCTCCTTTGAGGTACTTGAATTATATTGAATTATAAAGAACGTATTGCGTAATGCGTATTGCGTAAAAGGGTAAGCGGCGGCTATTCTCCATTCGGCTCTTCTAAGTCCAGGGTTGCGCTGTCACCGGGTAGACGCTGGCCCTCGCCATCGAAGGCCGGGAGGCGCGCGCCCGTGGCCGGATCGTACAGGCCGACGCGCAATTCCCACCCCGCCGCGGGCGTCCCCGGCAACGGCAGCGTGTGCGGATCGCGGATCACATCGCCGGGCAGCCACCACGAGGTGGGATAGCGACCCGCGTTGGGCGGCGCGTCATCTTGAGCGAGCAGTTCTCCCTCAGCATCAATCAGATGCACGAAGACGGTGTAATCTCGCGGCGGGATGGCCTGCGCGGCCCAGGTCAGCGTCACCGTCAGCGAGGCATCGATAGCAGCGAGGTCATACCCGCGCAACGCTATGAGCGCCGGATCGCCAAAGACGACCTCGTGGGCGTGAGTGGGCATAGGGGGCGCTGCGACTGGACGCACGCGCCACGGGCCGAGCGCCACATGATCCTCGCTGCCATCCGCCAACGATACCCGTTGCTCCGTCGCATCCAACAGGCCGACCCGCGCCCAGACGAGCGCCGGCGCGGGCGCCCACGCGGGGATCTCCAACGTCGTCGGCTGCGCCACGACATCGCCCGCGCGCCAATGCTCGCTGGGATAGAGCGCGCCGCCCAGCCAGCGCGTCTCCTCCGCGATCCGCGCGGTGGGATCTGCCGGCGTGAGGTGCTCCCAGGCCGTGAGGCGCTCGTCGAGCGGCGCCGTCGCCTGCCAGTAAGTGGTGAGCGAGAAGCTCTCGCCGGGCGTGATCTCCTCCTCCGGCGCGAGATACCCCGCCAGGCGCACGCCGCCCTCGAAGGCCGCGTCCGTCGCGGCGGCGCGAGCCGGGACAGCCTCGCGATAAGGCGAACGGAACGCCGGGCGGATCAGCAGCCACGGCGAAAGCGCAGCGAAGAGCAGTGCACAACCCGCCATCCCGCCCACGAGCCAGCCCTGTGGAATATATTTAAGAGGTATTGACTTCGTCCGAATTTGTATTCCATAGGGCCATCGCCCGGCGCGATGCCCCATCCACTGCGCCCAGCCCCAGGCCATCCACACGCCCAGCGCTGCGATCGTGGGGAAGAGCAATCGCCCGTAGGGCGCGCCCGTCGCCATCGCCCAGCGGATCAAGCTCGCGGCGTTGAGGGCGAAGGCGAGCGCCAACAGCGCCATCCCGCGCCGCGCCCGGCGATCCAAGCGCCAGAAGGCGCCGTCGGGCCAGAGGGAGCGCGCAATCCCGGCGAGAGCGACGCTGACAGCAACCCCGATCAGCGCATAAACCCAGGCCGGCGCTAACACCAACGTCCAACCGAAGGCGGCCCAGTAGGAGCGGAAGACCTTCCACATCTCGCGGAGACCGAAGCTGGTCAGCGGCGGCTGGCTGCGGAAGTGCGTCGCCAATCCCATCGCATCGCCAATGCCGTAGCGGAGCGCGTTGTAGAGATACCACCCGCCGCCCACGAGCAGCGCCGTCAACCCGAAGGCCGCGCCTACGACCACGATCTGACGCCAGGGAAATTTCTCCTTCCGATAAGGCAAGTACCGCCCCAAAATCGCCAGCCCGCCCAGCGGGAGCAGCAGCAGCGCGCTCTGCTTGGTGAGTATCCCCACGCCGACCAGCGCGCCCAGGCCCGCCCACGCGGTGGGTCTCCCGCGCGACGAGGGCTGCGACATCAGCCGGATCATCCACCACAGCGCCAGGCTGAAGAGGGCGATCAGCAGCGGGTCGTTGGTCACGCCGACGGAGAGCGATAAGAACTCCGGGTTGAACGCGATCCAGGCCGCCGCGCCCAACGCCAGACCGGGCCGATTTGGCCAGAGCGTTCGGGCCAGCGCGTAGGCGCAGCAGACGGTGATCGCGCCGCAGAGCAGCGAGAAGGCGCGCAGCATCGCAGCGGCGCGGACGGTGGGGCTACCCGCCAGCGTCTCATCTGGAAGATGGACATAGGCGTTCTTGTTCCCCGGATCGCTGTTGGCTTGGGGCGCGAATCCCGCCTCCCAACTGGGGCTGGGAATGAGCCGGTCGGGCAAGTCCGTCATCGGAATGGGCGCGGTGAGCAGCGCGCCGAGGGCGTGATAGAGCGGCGGCGTGTAGTAGCGCGGCGGCTCGGCCCAGCGGAGCGATTCGGCCATCGCCGCGCCGGTGGTGATGCGCCCCTCGGGCAGGCGACGCGGCGGCAGGCGCCGGTGGCGCGCGATGTAATGGATGACGCTCAGGTGCGAGGATTCGTCCGGCGATTCAAAGAGCGGCGTGGGGATCGCATAGGTGAGGCCCAGCCCCAGATAAAGCGCGAGCAACAGCGCCAGCCATCCCCTGGGCGGGAGGCGGCTGACGCTGCGGCGCAGATCGCGAAGTTTGGGCCGGGATTGGTTCATTCCTTGATCACGAGCGGGAGGAAAATTCGGTTACGCACCTCGACGCGGCTCTGCCCGCTGATGGAGAGCAGGTGTGTGCCGGAGGTGTAGGGCAGCGTGGCGGTGATCCAGCCCTGGGCGGGCTGTCCCGGCGCCGTGAAGACGCCCCGCGCATCGATGACGCCGATGTCGCTCTGCCATTGGATGGGCGACAGTTGCAGGGTCTCGCTCACACTTGCTGACCAGGGGGCAACGTCGTCCAGCGGGATGGGATTCCCGTAGCGATCTTCCGGCATGGCCGTCAGCTTAATGCTCTGGCCCGGGGCCAGAAGCGCCGGATTCGGCGTGACGACTAACGTGTGGGGCAAGCCCGGCTCGATGGTGATGGGCATCGTCGCGGAGACGGCGCCCATGTGCGCGGTGATGTGCGCGACGGTGGCCGTGACCGGCGCGATGTAGGTATCGTCGCCCGTGATCGCGCCCACGTCCGCCGTCCACGTCGGCGTGACGGCAAGGCTCTGCCCGAAGCGCGTGTGGCCCGTCACAGAGAAATAGGCGTTCAACGAGATTTCAGCGCCCACGCCCATCTGAGGCTTTTGGGCCTCCATCGAAGAGCCGGGCGCGATGCTGGCCGCTTCCCACCACGGCAACGTGAGCGCCGGATCGCCCAGAAGCGTGTACGTGCGGGCCATATAGGAGCTGCGAATGGCCGCGCGCCCGATTTGGGTGAGCGCGCCCAGATCGAAGACGCCACGCTCGAAGGCCGCCGCGTACATCGCGCGGGTCAGATATTCCTCCTGCGCTGCGTAGCCCAATCCCGCCGGGCCGAACGCCGCGATGGCGCCCGATTGCGTCACGACGGTGGTGGCCCATTCTCCCATAGAGCGCACGTCCGTGGCGTCCTGGGCCGGATACTCCGGCGGGAACATCCAGTAGCCGTCCCAGCAATCCAGCGCGATGATGAAAGGCAGCCCCATAGTTTCAGTGAGTTGCGTCAGATCCGTGTTAAGAATTAGCGGCTCGTGGCCCCAGCGATGGATCGAGCCGTGGCCGGCGTAGGTGAGCATCGCCGCGCCCGCGTTCCACGCCGTCGTCAGCGCGTGCGTGGCCGAGATGCAGGGCGTGAAGTTCGGCCGGTCGGGATCGGCGCAGTAATCCTCGATGTAGATTTTCTCCGTGGCAATCTGCTCTGGGAGATAGTCGGCCAGGCGCTCGATGATAGCCGCGAACGGCTCCGGCGTGGTAATGCCGTCATCGGCGACCATCAGCGCGCGATCCATCCACGGCGCCGAAGGCTGCTGCTCGTAGGTCAACACTTTGGCCACGTAGCCGGCGACCTCGGCCTCCGTTTGGGCGGGCAACCGCCCCACGGCGATCTCCGGGAAGCCGTCAGCGTCCACATCGCCGTAGAGGCTGTCGACGGGCACCTCGCCCTGCGACGGATCATCAAAGGCTAAGTACGGCGGGATGTGCGAGGGCGTATGCGGGCCGTAGACTGCCGGATTGTAGCCCTTGAAGTTGAAGTTGCCATCGCCGACTAAGAAGAGGTAGCGCGGCGTGGGCGCGGGCCACTGCGCCACGGCGTACGCCACGAAGGCCTGGATCGCGCGGGGGTGCATCACGCCGTGGTTGAAGAGCGCGTAGACGTCCTCGACGGCGGCAGTGCGCACGCGCAATCCCTGCGCGCGCCGGTGCTCGACTAAGGGCGTCAGCGCAGCTAGAAACTCGCGCGGCGCGATGATGATCTGCTCCGCGCCGGTGGTCGGAGAGATGAGGGCCGTCGGCGGCGCGTAGGCCGTCAGCGTGATCGAACGGGGCGTCGCCGCGATGTAGCGCGCGCCCTGGGCCGCCGTATCGTGGAAGACGAGGCCGGTTGCCGTCGTGAGATACCCCGTGAGCGCGATGGGCTGATGGGGATCGGTCACGTCGTAAAGATGCGCGGCATCTGGCGCGGGAAGCTGGGTGATGGTGTAGGCGGCGCTGCCGGAGAGCGGCGCGCGGCAGTCTAACGCGCCATCGATGGCGACGGGTTGGCGGCGATAGGTGAGCGTGGCGCGGTCGAAGTAGACGACCTGCGCGCCTACATCGGTGACGTAGGCGACTTGGAAGTCATTCACGCCATCGCGCAGCGCCTCGGCGGGGACGGTGGCGGTGACGATGTGGCCGACCTGACCATCCCAGACGCTCTCACCGACGATGATACCGTTGATCGCGATGCGGATCTGGTGATCGGGCGCAATATCGGGATTGTGGTTTTGCGCCGCGACCTCGACGGTGAGCGTGGCCGAGGCTGTGGCCGGCGTAGTGATGGGCGCGGTCAGCGTGAGGGGATAGGTGCGGGTCACCGTGTTGGTGCGGGCAACGACGCTCTCCCAGAACCAGGTGGCGACGGTGCCGGGCGTCTGGCTGCGGCGCGCCCAGTAGACGAGGTTGCGCTCGGCGAGCGCCGTATCGTCGCAACCGGGCGCGGGCGGCGCAGGCGTGACGGGCGTCACATCCCGCGCGGCGATGGCGGGGCTGGCCGTCGTCGCATCGACCGTGAGCCAGTAGATCTGCGCGTCGGTGTACTTCTCGTCCTGGCGGCTGCCGTGGAACTTCTCCGCGTAGAAGATCAGCGCATCGCCCGGTTCAATCACATCCGCGCCGGCGTTGATCACATCGAAGGTGACCGGCTCGCCCTGCGACATCAGATGCAGATCGGCGGGCGTGGTCTCGGTCAGCGGGACGCCCGCTGCCAAGAGCGCCTCGTAATCAAGCTGATAGAGGCCATCGGCGGTGACCTCGATGCGCCAGACGGGGCTGGGGAGCGGGGTCGGGCCGCCATCGGATGCCGCCGCCTCCCCCATCAACACGAAGCTCAACACGAGCGTCAATCCCAGCGCGCCTAACAGCCTCCAGCTTCCAGCTTCCAGCTTCCAACCTCCAATATCTATTCTCATCTACACACTCCCCTGCTCAACATCCGCGATCATATCCGCCTGGCGCAGGTACTCCTTAGAGTGCTTTTGCGCCTTCAACTTCTCCCCCGCGTACTTGCCGCCCAAGATCAGCCACGGCAGGCCAATCGCCAGCAACAGATAGCGCGCCTGGGGCAGGCGTGACTGCGGCGAGAAGCGATCCAAATTGAAGAGGATCAACGCGACCGAGGTCCACACGGTGAGGAAGTTGGGGATGGCGTCGCCCGCGTGGAGCAGGCCCGGCCCCGGCATGCGACGGCGCGTGAGCGGCCAGAAGAGGTTGCTGCCCATGTGGCCCATCTGATCCTCCAGGATATGACCGGAGAAGCCCAGCCAGGTAAGAAGCCCGGCCCAGAGGCCCACGGTGGGGCCGGCGAACAACGCCAGCAGCAGCCCCATCACCGCGCCGACGCCCAGCGCCAGCAGCAGACTGTGCGTCCAGCGATGATGCCAATCCAAGAAATGCACCACCAGCTCATCCTCCTCACGGGCGAAGCGGAAGGTCGGGCCGGTGAAGATGTTCACGCGATACTCGTCGCTGTAGGTGTGAACCATCGGCGCGCCGACCTGGCGGCGGATTTCGACGGCGCCCTCCGGCTCGGTGCCGGCGTAGGCCACCTGGCCCGTGTTGACCAGCGGCCCGATGCTCACGGCGATCTCGTTGCTCTCCGGCGCGAAGCGGATGACGTACTCGCGCCACAGATCGGCGCCCACGCGGATTGTGTGCGCGATGACGTTCTGATCCTCGCCGGTCTCGTAGGCCCGACGCATCGCCGCGACCAGCTCGTCGGCGATGGCCTCGGCATCCGGCTCGAGGCCGGGATCGATCTCCACATCAAACTTCTCCCAGTAGCGGGCGAATTTGAAGTCCATCGTATCCGGCAAAATGCCCCCGATGCCGCCCATCATCGGGATCAGCGAGCCTTCCTGCGCCAGGTGAATCACCTCTGGGAAAAACGAGGCGATGGCGACGCCGGTGATGAAGTGTGATATGCCTTTCATAAGCTTACCTCCGCAAATGTATGAATTGCGAATTTAGAATTGTGGATTATTTGCGCAAGTGCATTGGATAGCGGCTGTGAAGTCGCCCGCCGCTCCGCTTGGCCCATCCGAGTGGAAAGCGACCTTCCAAAGTGACGAGCACGACGCCCTGGGGGCCGTCGCTGGGCCATCCGCTGCCCCGCAGGAATTGCGCCAGGCGCGGGTCATCCGGCGCGAGGTCTAACGTGGCGCGCGCCTCCTCCGGCCGGATCGCCACCGCCAGCGCGTGATCCGCGTTCACCTGGTTGTGGCGCAGTGACGCGACCCACCATCCGGGCCGGAGCACATGCAGGCCGTCCCACAGATCGGGCGCCAGCGGCGTGATGTAGAGATGATCGTGCGGCGTATCGAGGTACAACCCCTCCTCCGGCGGATCATCCCGCAGCGCGGCGCCGACGCCCTCGCGATAGCGGCGCAGCACGCGCCCCGGCACCTGGGTCCCCGTCCAGCGCTCCGGCAGCGCCCGCGCCGGCTCGCCGGTGCGATGTAACAGCGCGTAGAAGTGGCCGTGGCCCGGCGCGAGGTGCGGCCAGAAGCGACCCGCGCGCGCTAACATTGCCGGCGCGGCGATCCATTCGGGGCGCCCCGGTTGCAGCCCCGGCAGCGCGGGGAGATCCACCAATTCAAAGTCCTCGTGCTCGACCAAAAAGGCCGCGATCACGCCCTCGTTCTCCTCCGGCGAGAAGGTGCAGGTGCCGTAGAGTAGCCGTCCGCCGGGACGCACAAGCCGCGCGCACTGGGCCAAAATCTCTCCCTGGCGATGGGCGTAGCTGCGCACCTCGGCAAGGCTCCAGCGACGCGCGGCATGATCATCGCGCGCGAAGGTGCTCTCGCCGGAGCACGGCGCGTCGACCAGCACCGCATCGAAGAGGCTGGCCCAGCGGGCGGCCAGGCGCGGCGGCGTCTCGTTGGCGACGAGCGCGTTCGTCACGCCCATCCGCTCGATGTTCTTCGCCAGCACCGAGGCGCGCCCGCGCGAGACGTCGTTGGCGACCAGCACCCCGCGCTGTTCCATCCGCGCCGCGATGTGCGTGGCCTTTCCGCCCGGCGCGGCAGCGATATCCAACACCCACTCGCCGGGCCGGGGATCCAAAATCACGCCCGCGGCCATCGCGCTGGGATCCTGGAGATAATAGACGCCGGCGGTGTGGTAGGGATGCTTGCCCGGCGCGTCCTCGACCTCGTCTTCTGGCATCCACGCGCCAGCGGGACACCACGGCACGGGCGACGTCTCCCATCCAGCCTGCGAGAGACGCGCGCGCAGTGCTGCTACATCGCCGCGCTGCGGATTGAGGCGCAGACCGATCTCGCGCTTGTTCATCGCCGCGAAAAAATCATCCACCTCGTCGCCCAGCCACTCGCGCATCCGCTCGATGAAGGCCGGGGGCCAATTATCAGGGATCATAACACCTCGCCTTTTGAATGGTGCGTTAGTTCACATCGCATAAGCGTATTGTAAACGGAAAACGCGCCCCGACAAATACTCAGCGGATGGAGCAGATGGGAGCAGATTAAACGAACCGCTGACTCGCTGATTCGCCGATCCGCTCGTTCACCCATCTTTGCTTTTCCGCCATTACGTTATACCATACGGTAAGAATTGGAAAGGACTAGAGTATCCATTTAGTTCTGTAAGCAAACCAGGTGCAACGCACTTGAACCGAAGGAAAAGTAACTCCTCATGCGGTACATGCCTGGTGATGGATCTGAAAGTGCGTTGCACCTCCACAAGACTAAACGGATACGAATTAGCGAGGAAAATGGAGGCTCACCAATCATGAAGCGCTATGTATGGATTGTTATCTTGGCATTGATGTTGGTCGGCCTGGTCGCGTGTGAATCAAACGGCGAGGCGGAGCCAACGCCGCAGGCGATGGAGGAGTTCACGCCGATGGTCTCCGTCACTGGGCGGGTGGCGCCCGCGCAGTGGGCCACAATCGGCGCGCAGACGGGCGGAATGGTGGAGGCGGTCATCGTCGAGGTGGGGGATGCGGCGGCGGCGGAGGATGTGCTCGTGCGCCTGGACGACGCCGACGCGGAGCTGGCCCTGAAGCAGGCGCGGGCGACGTTGGCTTCGGCGGAGGCGCAGGCGGCGCGCTTGAAGGCCGGCCCGCGCGAGGAAGAGGTGGCGGTAGCCAAGGCTCAGTTGGAAGCGAGCAAAGCGCAGATTTCGCAGGCGGCAGCGCAGCGGGATCGGCTCACCTCCGGCGCGCTGGAGGCGGAGGTCAAAGCGGCGGAGGCGCAGGTCGCCTCGGCGGAGACGGAGCAGCTGGTCGCCCGCCAGCAGCACGATCAGACGATGGAGTGTCACACGATCACGCGGCCCGATGGCGAAACGGAAGAGATCTGCCCGCTGTTGGGCACGATGGAGGAGCGGGCGCGCTTCGCCCGCCGCGCGGCGGAAGAGGCGCTCCAGGCGGCGCACGCCCAATTGACGGCAGCGCAATCCGGCGCCGGGGATCAGGAGCGCGCGGCGAACGCGAGCGTCTGGGCGGCGACGGCCCAGCGCGACGCGGCCCAGGCGCAGATTGACTTACTCAAGGCCGGCGTCCGCGCGGAGGAGATCGCCGTGGCCGAAGCCGCCGTCCAGGAGGCGCAGACGGCGGTCGAGGCCGCGCAATTGCGACTCGAACGGACGGAGATCCGCGCGCCCTTTGCCGGCGCCATCGGCGATGTTCACGCTCGCGTGGGCGAGTTCATCTCACCGGGGCAGCCGCTGATCACGTTGGGCGATCTGGAGACGCTGCGCATCGAGACGACCGATCTGGACGAGATCGACGTGGGACAGATCTCCGTCGGCCAGAAGGCGACCGTCACCTTCGACGCCTTCCCCGACCGCACCTTCGTCGGGACGATCACGCGCATCAGCCCGATGGCCGCGTCCGACGGCGGCGGCGTCAACTACACGGCCATCATCGAGCTGGAGGAATGGGCGTCCGACATTCGCTGGGGGATGACGGCGTTTGTGGATATTGAAGTTCCTGAGTCCGACTAACCCCCTATCCCGATGATCTTCAAAAATCTCTGGGGACGCAAAATCCGCACGCTGCTGACGACCTTCGGTATCGCCGTGGGCGTCGCGGCGGTGGTGGCATTGGGCGCGCTGGCCGAGGGCTTCATCGAAGGGTACAGCGATATGGCCGGCGGCAGCGGCGCCGATCTGCTGGTGGCCCAATCCGACGCGGTGGATGTGATGTTCAGCGCGGTGGATGCGTCGATGGGTGAACAATTGCGGTCGCTTTCCGGCGTGGCAGAGGCCACCGGGATGGTCTACACCTTCGCGGCCACGGACGACGCGCCCTACTTCATCGTCTACGGCTACGATCCGGAGGGCTTCGCCATCGACCACTTCAAGATTGTGGCGGGGGAGCCGCTCGCGCAGCGGGCGAGCACGCGCGGCGGCAAGCCGCTCCTGCTGGGACGGACGGCGGCGGAGAATCTGGAAAAAGAGGTCGGCGACACCTTTCGCCTCTACGAGAGCACCTATCGCATCGTGGGCGTGTACGAGACGGGCCAACCCTTCGAGGATGGCGCCGCCGTGCTCCTGCTGGAAGATGCGCAGCAGATCAGCAAGAAGCCCCACAAAGTGAATGCGTTTCTGCTCAAACTGCGCCCCGATGCCGATGTGGATCGCCTGCGCCAGCGCATCCAGCAGCGCTTTTCCAACGTGACGATCTCCACCTCCTCCAGCTTCGGCGAGGAGCAGGAGATGCTCCAGTATCTTTACGCCTTCACCTGGACTGTCTCGTTGGTCGCCCTGCTGATCGGCGGCGTGGGCGTGATGAACACGATGCTGATGAGCGTCGTCGAGCGCACGCGCGAGTTCGGCGTCCTGCGCGCCGTCGGGTGGCGTCCGTGGCGGATTCTGATGATGGTGCTGGGCGAGTCGCTGGCGCTGAGCATCTTGGGCGGCGGATGCGGCATCCTCCTGGGGATGTTAGCCCTACGCGGGATGCAGGATGTGCCCACCGTCGGCAACATCGTCCGCACGCTGATCACGCCCGCGCTCTTCGCGCAGGGGATGGGCGTAGCGATTGGACTGGGGACGGTGGGCGGCGCGCTCCCGGCGTGGCGCGCCTCGCGGCTGATGCCCGCCGAGGCGATGCGCACGGAGGGCGGCGGCGCGGTGCATACGACGCGCCACGTGCGTTCGGCCACATTGCGCAACATCATCCGCCAGCCGTTCCGCACCATCCTCACCCTCATCGGCATCGGCATCGCGATGTTAGCCATCGTGCTGTTGGGCGCGATGGGCGAGGGCATGGTCAGCATGATGGGCGGTCTGGCGATGGGCGGGGGTGCGCATCTGGTCGGCAGCGAGGCGGATGCCTCGGTGGATTTGAGCGCCATCGATCAGGACGTCGTGCGCCGCATCAGGACGATGGAGGAAGTGCGCGCGGCGGAGGGATTCCTCACCGGCTACACCGTCGTCGGCGATTTGCCCTTCTTTGTCGTCTTTGGCTACGAACCGCGCGGCCTGTCGATCCGCGAATATGAGATCGTCGCGGGCGAGCCGCTGGCGACCAGTCACCAAATTATCCTGGGCCGGGTGGCGGCGGATAATTTAGAGAAAGAGGTCGGCGACACGTTCCGCCTCTTTGATCGGGCGTTCAAAGTCGTGGGCATTTACGAGACCGGCGTCTCGTTCCAGGATGGCGGCGGCGTGGTCACGCTGCGCGAGGCGCAGAAGCTCTTCGGGCAGCCGCGCAAGGTGAGCTTCTTGGGCGTCTGGCTGGCAGACCCCTCGCAGGCCGAGGCGATGGCCGAGCGCATCGAGGCCCGCTTCCCAGAGGTCTCGCTCTCGAAGGCCAGCGAATTCGCCGAAGGCTTGACGGACATCGAGATGATGGAGGCCGGCACGTGGGGCATCTCATTGATCACGCTCATCGTGGGCGGGCTGGGGATGACCAACACGATGGTGATGAGCGTCCTCGAGCGCACGCGCGAGATCGGTGTGCTGCGTGCGCTGGGCTGGCGCAAGCGGCGCGTGCTGGGGATGATCATCCGCGAATCGGTGGCGCTGAGCTTAGCCGGCAGCGTGCTGGGCGTTGTGGGCGGCGTCCTGCTGGGCTGGGGTTTGAATCTCCACCCGATGATGCAGGGCATCTTCCAGCTCACCTACGAGCCGCTACTCTTCGTCCAAGCGTTCGGCACCGCGCTGGCGCTGGGCGTCATCGGCGGCGCCTATCCCGCCTGGCGCGCCGCGAATCTGCAGCCGGTCGAGGCGTTGCGGTATGAGTGAGTTGAAAGTTACAAGTTGAAAGTTTAAAGTTAAGTCCGTTTGTAGTTAGGCACGTAACGCAAGTGAAGTGCCGTAAAAAGTCAGAAAGTCGAACGTGTTCGTAGTCAGGCACGTAATGAAATGGAGTGCCGTCATAGCGGAGTTCCGTTGAACGTCGGAGGTGGCAATGAGTGATTTGATTATTGAGACGCGCGATTTGGTCAAGGTTTACGGCGACGGGGCCTCCGTGCGTGCATTGGATGGCGTGAATATGCGCGTGGAGCGCGGGGAGTTCTTGGCCGTGATGGGGCCGTCGGGGTCGGGGAAGTCCACGCTGCTCAATATGATCGGCGCGTTGGATCGCCCGACCGCCGGGCAGGTGTTAGTCAACGGGCAAGATGTGGCCGCGATTCGCGACTTGGATCGTTTCCGCGCGCGGACGGTGGGCTTCGTCTTCCAGTTGCACAACCTCATCCCCACGCTGAACGCGCAGGAGAACGTCGCCGTGCCGATGATTGGATTAGGCGTGGGCGCGCGCAAACGTCGCGCGCGCGCCGAGGAGTTGTTGGGGCTGGTAGGCCTGAGCCATCGGATGGATCACCTGCCCAATCAGCTCTCCGGCGGGCAGCGTCAGCGCGTGGCGATTGCGCGCTCACTGGCGAACGAGCCGGCGCTCGTGCTGGCCGACGAGCCGACGGGTAACCTGGATTCCGAGACCGGCGGGGCGGTCGTCGATCTACTGCGCCACCTCAACGCCGAGCTGGATACCACCTTCGTCATCGTCACGCACGACCTGACCGTCGCCCGCCAGACCGATCGCGTGTTGGATATGCAAGACGGCCAAATCGTCGACGACCATCGCGTCGCCCATCCTTTCGAGGAGGATCTCAAAGCCTTCCGCGCGTCGGGACTGGGGCAGGCCATCCTCCAGGAGAAGGAGGACGCGCGCGCGGTGTTGGATCCCGTCACGTTGCAGGCCGTCCAGCGCTTGTTGGACGCCAACGGGGCGTAGGTCAGCATGGTATTCAGGCTAACAACCAAAAAATGAGGAGCTTATGACCAAGACCATCGAAGACGTCAGAACCTTTGCCGATCAAATCGTCGCGAATGTAGAAACCGTCATCTTGGGCAAGCGCGAGCAGATCGAGCTGCTGCTGGTCGCGCTGCTGTGCCAGGGCCACGTCCTCATCGAGGATGTGCCGGGCACGGGCAAGACGATGTTGGCGCGCGCCATCGCAGCCAGCATGGGGCTGGAGTTCAAGCGGCTCCAGTGCACGCCCGATCTGCTGCCCAACGACATCACGGGCGTCGAGATCTTCAACCAAAAGACGCAGACCTTCGAGTTCCAGCCGGGGCCGGTCTTCGTCAACGTGCTGCTGGCCGACGAGATCAATCGCGCGACGCCGCGCACGCAGGCCGCGCTGCTGGAGGCGATGCAGGAGCAGCAGGTGACCAGCGGCGGCGTGACGCGCAAGCTCCCCCGCCCCTTCCTGGTGCTGGCGACGCAGAATCCCATCGAGTACGAGGGCACCTTCCCCCTGCCCGAAGCGCAATTAGACCGCTTCTTGATGCGGCTGTCGCTGGGCTATCCGGCGGCGGCGGACGAGATCGGGATGTTGCGCAGTCAGCGGAAGGCCCATCCCATCGAGAGCATCGGGCAGGTCGTGGAGAGCACGGCGCTGGCAGCGCTGCACGACGCCGTGACCGACGTCCACGTCGATGAGACGCTGGAGGCCTATATTTTGGCGCTGGTGCAGGCCACGCGCGCGCACGCCGACCTCGCGCTGGGCGCCAGTCCCCGCGGCTCTCTCGCGCTCTACAAGACCGGCCAGGCCTTCGCGGCGTTGCAGGGGCGCGATTACGTCATTCCCGACGACCTCAAACAACTCGTGCCGTATACCTTGCCCCATCGCTTGATCCTCGAACCGGAGAGCCAACTGCGCGGGCGCACCGTCACGGGCATCTTGCGCGAGATTTTGGAGCAGGCGGCGTTGAAATTCGAGGGAGACGAGTCGGATTCTTCTGGAGGATAGCCGAAGCTTTCCGTGTGCTCTGCGGCGACACTGATTTGCTTATTCGCCAATTCGCTGAGCCGCTGACTCGCTAATCCGCTGAGACGCTAACAATGAAAAACCTAATCATGCTGCTAATCATAATGTTCCTTATCGCCGCGCTCCTGCGCCTGGACTTCTATTTTCACATCCTCTACTTCTTAGGCGCGACGTACCTCCTCACGCGCCTCTGGACGCAACGAGCGAGCGGGCAACTGACAGCGGCGCGGCGCTTCGTCCGGCGCGCGTTTCCGGGCGAGAAGGTCACGATCACCCTGGAGGTGCACAACGCGGGCTGGCTGCCCGTGCCGTGGGTCGAGGTCTACGAATCCCTGCCGCCGGGGATGGGCAGCGCTCTGATGCAGGATGCAGCATCGGAGGATGCGAGCGCCGCCGAGCGACATGTCATTTCGTTGTGGGGCGGCGCGCGTCATCGGCTCACTTACACGCTGACCGGCTATCGGCGCGGCTACTATCGCATCGGCCCGCTCTTCCTGCGCGTCGGCGATCTCTTCGGCCTGATGCCGGAGGAGCGGCAGTCGAAGCCTGCGGAGTATCTCATCATCTACCCCCGCATCGTGGCGTTGGAGGCGCTGGGCTTGCCGACGCATTCCCCGCTGGCGCTGCTCCCCTCGCCCGCGCCGCTCTTCAAAGATCCGACGCGGATCATGGGCGTGCGACCCTATCAGCCTGGCGATTCGCCCCGGCGCATCCATTGGACGGCCACGGCCAGCGCGGGCGAGCTGCTGGTCAAGCGCTACGAGCCGGCCATCGCCCGCGAGACATTGATCTATTTAGATATGGAGCGCAACAGCTATCTGCACCGCCGGCGCTACGACGCCATCGAGATGGCCATCGTCACCGCCGCCTCCCTGGCCCATCACATCATCGTGCGCGAGGGCCTGCCCGCCGGGCTGGTCGTCCAGGCGCTCGACCCGCTGGCGGATGAGGTCGCCGCCTTCTCGCTGCCGCCGCGCTCGCAGCGGGCGCACTTGATGGCGATGTTGGAGGTGCTGGCGCGCATCCAGACCTACGAATCGGACGCTGATTTCCCGGAATTTCTGCGCCGCGAGAGCGCCAAGCTCTCCTGGGGATCGACCGTCGTCGTGATCACCGGCGGGCAGAGCGAGGCGCTCTTCAGCTCGCTGGCGCACCTGCGCCGGATGGGCTTCTCGGTGGTGCTGTTATTGGTGATGCCGGTCAAGTCAACGGAAGCGGAGGGCGCGCTCCAGCAGCGCATCGCCTCGATTGGCGTGTCGGTCGTCCACATCTGGCGAGATGAGGATTTGGGTATCATTTGAGTTATAATATGAATAAGATGACGAATGACACGAACGAGCTATGGGATCACATCGTGGCGCGGCTGCCCGAACCGCTGCGCGATTCGTGGGTGCGTCATGTTCTGCAACCCCTGATCGTCGGCCTGATGGTCGGCTGCATCGCGATCTCGCTGGTGCAACTGGTGCACGCCCTGCTCCCCACGTGGAACAAGACCTACTTCATCATCGCGCCGATCTTAGCCGCGCTGGCGGGCTACTACACGCGCTATCTGGCGATGCGGCGCTTCTTGGATTGGGGGGAGAAGTTCCGCATGCTGATGACGGAGTGGGTGCTGATGTTCGTGCTGCTCAAGATCGCGGGGTATATCGGCGATAGTTGGGCCTCGGTGCTGGCCGATGTGCGAGGCTGGAGCGACAACTTCTATGTGATCTTCGATGTGGAGACGCTGGCCGCGTTCGGCCTCTGCCTGCTGGCCTGGCAGGCGGCCTGGGCAACCGTGCAGGACATTGAAGAGATCGCCGATCCGCTCCCGCACTATGGCAGCGAGGATGAATTCCCCATGACGCGCTTGCGTCGCCGCTTCACCATCGGTGGAGTGCTGCTCTTCGCAATGGCGGGCCTGGCCCACACCGGCATCGCTACTTTGGATGATAGTTGGACGCGCAGCACGCTGGTCATCCTGAGCGTCCTGGCCTACTTCCTGCTCGGCCTGCTGTTGTTGGGGCAGATGCACTTCGCGCGCCTGGCGCGCCTGTGGGAATCACGCAAGGCACAGGTCGAATCCAAGCTGAGCGTGCAATGGGTGCAATATGGCGCGGCGCTGCTCGCACTCGCCCTGGTGATTGCCTTTATCCTGCCCACCGGTTATACTGTCGGGTTGTTGGATCTAGGATACGCCCTGATCTCGGTGATATGGTATCTGCTCTCGTGGATTATGTACCTCTTCACGGCCTTCTTCGCCCTCATCGCTTTTTTGCTTTCGCGCTTCGGGGAGACGGAACCGGGAATATCGCCCGCGCCGCCCGTATTCCCCGAGGAGATGACGACCACGCCGTCATCCGCCGGCGCCGAATGGCCGTGGCTGGAGGTACTCCGCTCGCTGCTCTTTTGGGGGATTGCGATCGCGTTCCTCATCTACGTCCTGCGCGCCTACCTGCGGGATCGAGCCGAGTTACGGGCCAGGATCGAGAGCTGGAGCGTGATCCAGCGCCTGCGCGCGTGGTGGGCGGCGTTGGGGCATTGGTGGCGCGGCGCGCGGCGCGAGGTGCGCGCGCGAGCGGAGGCCGCCTTAGAGAAGATCTCGCTGCAACGCTTCGGACGCGGTCGCGAGGACGCATCGCGGAGGCAGCGTCCGGGAGACAGTCGCCGGGCGCGGATCGCCTACTATTACCTCAGCACCTTGGACGAGGCAAAAGAGGTCGGGTTGCCGCGCCGTCAGGCGCAGACGCCCTACGAATACAGCCCGACCGTCGAGATGGCGCTGCCGGAGGCCCAGGAGGAGATGGCGCGCCTGACCCGCGCCTTCGTGGAGGCGCGCTACAGTTCACATCCCATCTCAGATGAGGATGTGGGGAGTTTACAGAGGACGTGGGAACAGTTGCGGCAAGCGCTTCGGGAATTTCACGCAGCGCGGAATGAAGAAATCACAACATAAATTAGGGGGTTATGATGCGAGTCTGGTTACGCTGGATGAGTGGGTTAGTCGCATTGATATTGTTGAGCACCCCGGGGATGGCCTCCGCGCGACGCGATCATCTGAACGCCGACCTGGTTGAAATCGCGGACGAGGGAACGCTGTCATCCGGCCCGGAAATTCACCTGAACGCCGGGACATTCGATCCGCTGGCCGAACCCGGCCTGAAACTCGCCGGACTGGAGACGTTATCAGCCGTGGAAGAAGATGCCGCGACGACGTACCTGCTCCAGTTCGCGGGGCCGGTGCGCGAGGCGTGGAAATCGCAGGTCGCCGCGTTGGGCGTGCGCCTCTACACCTACGTGCCCGATTACGCCTTCATCGCGCGGCTCGATGCGACGCAGATCGACGCCGTGCGCGCGTTGACCTTCGTGCGCTGGGTAGGCGTCTACCAGCCCGCCTATCGCCTGGCGGAGACCTTCCGCGCGGCGGCGGCCACATCGGGGGCGATGGACATGACCGCGCTGGAAGATCCGCTGGAGGTCACCGTACAGGCCCTGCCGGATGCCGATTTAGACGCGCTCGCCGCGCAGATCGCGGCCTTGGGCGGCAAAGTGACGCGGCGCGCGCAGCGGATGACGGCCAGCGTGCTGCGCGTGGAGATCTCCCCGGCCAACATCGAGGACATCGCCGCGTTAGATGATGTGCTCTGGGTCGAGCCGTACCTGCCGCCCGTGTTGCTCAACGATGTGGGCGGCGGCTCGATTATGCGCGTCACCGACGTGCGCGCCAATCTGGGATTGTACGGCGCGGGGCAGATCGTGGGCGTCGCGGACAGCGGCCTGGACGTGGGCACAACCGGGGCAGCGATGAGCGACGACTTCGAGGGGCGGATCGTCCACGCGGAGGCGACCTGTCAATATTTTGGCATGCGCACCACGTGGCACGACTTCAATGGCCACGGCACGCACGTCGCCGGGAGTGTGCTGGGCAACGGCGTCAACTCCGGCAGCAACCCCGCCGCCCATCAATATGACACGTCGTTCGCCGGGGTGGCGCCGGAAGCCCAGTTGGTCTTCCAGGCGGTCGATAACGAACCGGACGGCGGTTTGGAGTGCATCCCCCTGAATTTGGATGGTCTCTTATTTGGCGTAGCCTACGATAAGGGCGCGCGCATCCACACCAACTCGTGGGGCGGCCCGACCGGCAGCACGCCAGAGACAGAGTACGGCGGCTACGACGAGAGTTCGCAAGCGGCGGATGACTCCGCGTGGAACCGTAAGGACTTATTGATCCTCTTCGCCGCCGGGAACAGCGGCATCGACGCGAACAGCGACGGCTTCGTCGATCCCGATTCAATAGGCAGTCCCGGCACCGCGAAGAACGTCCTGACCGTCGGCGCGACCGAGAATGAGCGCGAGAGCGAAATTTCGGAGGAGGCAACGTGGGGCGGATATTGGGAGGATGACTTCCCTGTTGATCCTATCGCAAATGATCACGTCGCAAATAATCGGAACGGGATGGCGGCCTTTTCCAGTCGCGGCCCCACCGACGACGGGCGCATCAAGCCGGAAGTAGTAGCACCCGGCACCTTTATCCTCTCCACCCGCTCCCACGATCCGAACGCCGGCGCCGGCTGGGGCGTGTATGACGCGGACTATCTCTACATGGGCGGCACTAGTATGGCCACGCCGTTGACGGCGGGCGGCGCCGCTGTGGTGCGGGAGTGGCTGGTCAAGCAGGGCGGGGTGAGCAACCCCAGCGCCGCGCTGCTCAAAGCGATGCTCATCAATGGCGCGGCGGATATGAGTCCGGGCCAGTACACCTCGCCGCAGGAGATCCCCGCGCAGCGCCCGAACACGGTGGCCGGCTGGGGCCGCGTCGATCTGCTGGAGACAGTGGCGCCCACGGGCAACCGCTCGCTCTGGTACGCGGATACGACCACGGGCCTCACGACGGGCGCCACGGCGGAGTATCCACTCACGGTGGCGGCGGGCGAGACGCTGCGCGTGACCTTGGCCTGGACCGATTATCCAGGCAGTCCGTGGGTGAGTCGCCAGTTGGTCAACGACTTGGATTTGGAGGTCATCGGGCCGGGGGATATTTCCTACTACGGCAACAACGGCGCCTACAGCGCGGGCCATAGCTGCCTGCGCAATGGCCAGTGGGATCAGTGCAACAACGTCGAGAGCGTGATCATCCCCTCGGCGGCGGCGGGCAGCTACACGGTGCGCGTGCATGCGCAGAATGTACCGAACGGCCCGCAACCCTTCGCCCTGGCGGCGTCCGCGAACTTTGGCACATCGAACGCGGCGCCCACGCTGAGCGGGCTGCCCGATCAGACGCTCAACGCCGGGCAGACGTTGAACGATGCGATAGATCTCCACAATTACGCGGCCGATGCGGAAGATGACGTCGCCGACTTGACCTTCTCCATCATCAGCGCCCTGCCCACCGGCCTGAATGTGCAGATCGACGGAAATCGCTACGTCGATATCACGGCGGCCTCCGACTTTAGCGGCGCGGCCTCGGTCGAGATCCAGGTGACGGACACCGGCGGCCTGACCGCCAGCGACACCTTCACGGTGACGGTGAGCGCGGTGAACACCGCGCCCACACTGAGCGGCCTGCCGGATCAGATCGTATCGCCGGATGGTTGGGAGCAGGCCATCGATCTCTGGGCGTACGCTGATGATAACGAAGATGACGTCGCCGATTTGACCTTCTCCATCGTCTCGCAGACGCCCGTGAATCTGACCACGATCAGCAATAATCGCTACATCGACATCAACCCGCCGAGCGGCTACACGGGCACGGCTCAGGTCCAGGTGCAGGTAGCCGATACCGGCGGCCTCACCGCCACGGACACCTTCGATGTGGAGGTCACCGAGGAGAACATCCCGCCGGAGCTGACCTTCGAGGATGTTACGATAGAGGTGGGCCAAGCTCAGAGCATCGATCTCTGGGCTTATACGACGGATCGCGATGATGCACCAGAGACCCTCACCTTCACCATCGAGAGTAACTCTGAGCCGGCCAATCTCACCGTGGAGATCTCGGACACACCTTACCTCTATCTATCGCCTGCGACGGGCTGGGCGGGCACGGCGCAGGTCGGAATCCAGGTAGAAGATCCTGCCGGCGCGACAGCCACCGACACCCTCAACGTGACGGTGGAATCCATCGGCAGCCTGATCTATCTTCCGCTGGTGACGAAAAATTGGCCGCCCATTCCCCATGCGCCCACACTGAATGCCATCACACCCAACCCCTCCACGGATGGTAGCTATACGATTAGCTGGTCTGCAGGATCTGGGCCTGCTCCCACGTCGTACGATATCGAGGAGAATGGCACGATCATTCAATCTAATTATGCCGTCACCTCCCGAAGTTTCTCAGGCAAAAGTAACGGCACGTATACCTACCGGGTGCGTGGCCGGAACAGTTATGGGGCCGGCTCCTGGAGCGCATCGCGGCAAGTTTCGGTGCAAACTTCTTCAAGCCCAACGCCTGGTTTTTGGCAGGATACAACAACAGGTACAGAGTTTTCCGTCACTACAGATAGGGCCTATGTGGATGATTTCGCCATCTATATCTTCGTAGATGGATGTGGTAACTACAAAATCACACATCTCCCCCCAGAACCTATTTCCAACAATCAATTTTCCTTCAGTGGCTCATTCTATGCCAGTGGGACGTTCAATAGTCCTACTTCTGCTAGTGGGCAGAGTGGGCTAAACAATTTTCACATTGATGGCTGCGGGACTGTTAGTGGCGGCCCTTGGTCATGGACTGCGGCCTGGCAACATAGTAGGCTCAGAGTTATGTCCGCAGTGGTAGTAGAAACTGATGCTGTGATGCCTGTGGAGAGCAGTGCTGATTTTTACACTGTGATGCCTATCGAAGAGAGTGATTAGTGGAAGAAAACCCCATTTTAGCAGATACCCACCGCACGTATGCGCGGCTCCAACCGGCGCCGCTGACCGCCGTCACGCTCACGGATGAGCTGTGGGCGGCGCGACGGGCGCGCAATTTGGCCGTGACGCTACCCTCGCAGTATCGATTGCTGGAGGAGACCGGGCGCATCGATAACTTCCGGCGCGCGGCGGGCCGCGCGGCGTTGCCCTATCGCGGGCGCGTCTACAACGATTCGGATGTCTACAAGTGGCTGGAGGCGGCGGCGTGGACGCTCGCGACCGACGACGACCCCGCGCTGGCCGCGATGGTCGCGACGGTCATCGAGGCCATTGAGGGTGCGCAGGCCGCCGACGGCTATCTCAACACCTACTACACCTTCGAGCGGGCCGATGACCGCTGGTCGAATCTGCGGGATCATCACGAGCTGTACTGCGCCGGCCATCTGATCCAGGCGGCAATTGCGCATCATCGCGCCACGGGCGAGGATCGCCTGCTGAACGTCGCCCGCCGCTTCGCCGATCTGATCTGTGATACTTTCGGTGAAAAGGGCGAGGCGAATGGACAACGGCCCGGCGCGCCCGGCCATCCAGAAATCGAGATGGCACTGGTGGCATTGGCGCGGCTCACGGGCGAAGCGCGCTATCGCGAACAGGCCGCCTATTTCTTAAACGCGCGCGGTCGCGGCCTCTTGGAGGGCCGCACCTACTACGTGGATCACGTCCCGTTCCGCGAGATGACGCGCTTAGCCGGCCACGCCGTGCGGGCGCTCTACCTCTGCGCGGGCGCGGCCGATCTCTACGCGGAGACCGGCGAGGCGACGCTGCGCGAGGCGTTGGATCGCCTGTGGGAGACGATGGTCGCGCGCCAGATGTACATCAACGGCGGCGTCGGATCGCGGCACAGCGGCGAGGCGTTCGGCGCGCCCTTCGAGCTACCGAACGCGCGCGCCTACGCCGAGACCTGCGCCGGCATCGGCGTGGTGATGTGGGCCTGGCGCATGCTTCAACTCGGCGGCGACCCGCGCTACGCCGACGTGATGGAGCGCGCGCTCTACAACGCGGTGCTGCCCGGCATCTCTTTGGATGGCGAGCACTACTTCTACGACAATCCACTGGCCGTCCCGCCGGAAGATGCGGCCTCGGCGCGGCGACGCGGATGGTTCACCTGCGCCTGCTGCCCGACGAATATCGCGCGGCTGCTGGCGATGATGCCGGGCTATATCTACAGCGTCGAAGCGGCGGGCGTGTGGGTGCATCTCTACGCGGCGAACGCGGCGCAGCTTACCCTACCCGATGGCCGCGAGATCGCCCTAATCCAGCGCACGCGCTATCCCTGGAGCGGGCAGATCACGGTAGAGGTGCTGAGCGCGGGCGAGTTCAGCCTCTGGATGCGCGTCCCCGGTTGGAGCGACGACGACGTCGCGCTGACGGTCAACGGCCTGCCATGGGAAGGAACAGTCACACCAGGAACCTATGTCCAGATCCATCGCACCTGGCAACCGGGGGATGCGGTCTGCCTCCACCTGCCAATGGACGTCCACCAAATGGCGGCGCATCCCTACGCGCTGGAGAACACCGGTCGCGTCGCGCTGATGCGCGGGCCGGTGCTCTACTGCCTGGAGCAGGTGGATCATCCAGACGATGTGGATCTGCGAGACGTGACGCTGACGCCGGCGACCACGTTCTCCACAGCGTTCGAGCCGTCGCTGCTGGGCGGCGTGCAGGTGTTGCGCGCCTCGGCAAAGGCGACGCCGCCCGCGCCCGTCTGGGCGAATCGACTGTATAGACCCACCTCGGCAACGAAGACCCCCTCAGCCAGCCAAGCCCTCGATCTGATGGCGGCGCCTTACTTCGCCTGGGCCAATCGCGCGCCGGGAGCGATGCAAATCTGGTTGAAGAATGAGGGATGAGGAATTAAGAATTGCGAATTAAGAATTTAGAATTATGAATATGTTGACAAATCTCTGAAATCCAGTCCTGTCCAGGGGGGCGAAGTCCTGAAGTGAGGGATGAGGAATTAAGAATTGCGAATTAAGAATTTAGAATTATGAATATGTTGACAAATCTCTGAAATCCAGTCCTGTCCAGGGGGGCGAAGTCCTGAAGTGATGAATGACGGATGCGATTTTATTGTTTTGATTTGTTGATTTCGATGGAGGTGTGGATTATGGCATTATGGGGTGGCATTGAGGCCGGGGGGACGAAGTTTGTGTGCGCGGTGGGCAGCGGCCCGGAGGATATCCGCAAAGAGACGCGCTTCCCGACGACGACGCCGGATGAGACATTAGATAAAGCGATTGCCTTCTTCCGCGAGGCGACGGCGGGGGGCGCAGAACTGGAAGCGATTGGCATCGGCTCCTTTGGGCCGGTCGATCCCGACCCCGATTCGCCCACGTGGGGCTACATCACCACGACACCCAAGCCGGGCTGGGCCAACACCGAGGTCGCGGGCGCCATCGGGCGGGTGTTGGAGGCGCCAGTTGGTTTCGACACCGACGTCAACGCGGCGGCCTTGGGCGAATATCGCTGGGGCGCGGCGCAGGGGCTGTCGTCATTCATCTACCTGACGGTCGGCACCGGCATCGGCGGCGGTGGGATGGTCGAGGGGAAGCTGCTGCACGGGCTGATGCATCCAGAGATGGGCCATCTGCGCATCCCGCACGACCGGAGTGCCGATCCCTTCCCCGGCAACTGTCCCTTCCACGGGGATTGCCTGGAGGGCCTGGCCGCCGGCCCGGCCCTCGAAGCGCGCTGGGGCCGGCGCGGCGAGACGCTGCCGGAGAATCACCCGGCATGGCCCTTGGAGGCGCGCTACCTGGCGCATGGTCTGGTAAATTTCATCCTGACGTTAGCGCCGCAGCGGATCGTCATCGGCGGCGGCGTAATGTCGCAACCGCGCCTCTTCAAGCTGGTGCGCGCCGAGGTGCAATCGCTGCTCAACGGTTACGTTCAAGCGCCGGAAATCATAGACGAGATCGATGCCTACATCGTCCCGCCAGGGTTAGGGGATCGAGCGGGCGTGCTGGGCGCGATGGCCCTGGCCGAGCGAGCGGCTCGATGAAGAACAACCAACAAGGAGACGGCAAGATGCCCAGGCGAAAGATTGATGAGTTTGCGGAGGAGCGCGAGCAACTCAACGACATCGTGATGCAGTACGCGGGGCGCGACATCAAACGCTTCTACAACATCGATACCCGCGTTTACGAGGCGGACGCGCTGCCCGCGCAGACCAAGGAGATGTTGGGGCTGGTCGCATCGTTAGTTTTGCGCTGCGACGATTGCGTGAACTACCACCTCATCCGCTGCCGCGAGGAGGGGGTGAGCACCGAGGCGCTGGAGGAGGCGTTGGCTATCGGATTGGTGGTCGGCGGCTCCATCGTCATCCCGCATCTGCGGCGCGCGTTCCGCGCGTGGGACGAACTGAAAGCAGACGACGACATCCATACATCAGAGGAACAAGGAGGTTGAGAATATGACAAACGAATTTCGAGAGATCGCACCGCCGGAGATCACGGACAACGTTTTCAAGCTGATCGATCAAGATTGGATGCTGGTCACGGCGGGATCGCCGGATCACTTTAACACAATGACGGCCAGTTGGGGCGGGTTGGGATCGCTCTGGCACGAGTTGGTGAGCTTCGTCTTCGTGCGCCCACAGCGCTACACCTACCAATTTATGGAGGCGGCGTCGCACTTCACGCTCACGTTCTTTGATGAAGAGCATCGCGACGTGCTGAACTATTGCGGCACGCACTCCGGTCGGGACGTGGACAAGATCGCGCAGACAGGTCTGACGCCTGTGACCGGGGAGACCGGCGCGGTCTACTTCGTGGAGGCGCGCCTGGTACTGGAATGCAAGAAGCTCTACGCCCAGGATTTAACCGCCGAGAACTTTGTGGATATGGCCGTGCGGCGGGAGATCTACCCGACCGACGATTTCCACCGCGTCTACGTGGGGCAGATCGTGCATTGCCTGCAACGGGCGTGATATATCGAGATCCCTCAAGTAACGCAAAACAGGCCCTCACCTTGTCGATGAGGGCCTGTCGCTTTTGAAACAGCGTTGGCGGCCTAAAATGCCACTCTCGCGTCCGATGGCCCAACGATGGGCAGGCTGAAGGCGAACGTGCTACCCTCCCCCACCGCGCTTTCGACCCAGATATCCCCGCCGTGGGCCTGCGCCGCCATCTTGCAGAGCGTCAGCCCCAGGCCGGTGCCCTGACGCGGCCCATCCTGCTTGACCTGCCCGAATTTCTCGAAGATGTGATCGCGATATTTCGGCGGGATGCCCGGCCCCGTGTCGGTGACGCTGATGATGACCATCTCATCCGCACGCTCCACCTTGGACATGATCGTCCCGCCCTCCGGCGTGTACTTGAAGGCATTGGTCAGCAGGTTGGCGATCACGCGCGAGATGAGTTGGGGATCACAATTGATGACCGTCTCGGCGGGACAGGCGGTAATCTCTAAATTTTGCCCCTCCAACTCCGCCGCCGCGCGCATCGCTTCCGTGTTCTGGGCGACAAGCTTGCAGATATTGACCGGCTCCAGGTGCAATTCGAACTTCCCCGCTTCCATCTTATTGATATCCAGCAACTCACCGACCAGCCCCAGGAGCATCTTGCCGCTGTGTTGCGCGTTTCTCAGCAGGTTCTTTTGATCCTCCGTCATCTTACTGCCCATCGTCATCAGCAGCAGATCTAACGCGCCGGTCACCGCCGTGATGGGATTCCGCAAATCGTGGATGATCATGTGGGTGAGACTGTTCTGCATCCGCTCCGATTCGATCAACTCCGCGTTGGTCTCTTTGAGCCGCTCGGCCAACACCCCGGCCAACTGCGAGGTGATCAACGTCGGGATGGCGACCGCCAACCAATTGATAATCAGCAAAGCGCCGCGCGTCTGCGGTTCGAAAGTAAGATCCCAAATCAGGACCATTTCGACAACGCCCAGATATTCCAACAGTAACATCAGCGCATAGCTGGCGATGCTGACCAGAGCGATGATGGTCGCGCCCTGGCGGCCCAGCAAGAACGAGGCGGCCACGACGACCAGCAGATACAGCGCGGGCATCGGCGTCAGCGGCCCGCCGGTATAATGCACCGTGATCGTAATAATAATAGCGTAGGCGGTCAACGCGCTCCATGAAATCGCTCGGATGGGCCATCCTCTCTGAATGCCGTAGATGCCAATGACCGACACTGTGGCCGAGCAAAGCGCTAGCAACGTCGTCTCCAGCGGTGGGATTTGCAAGGAGATAATCAGCGGGCTGGTCGCCAAGATCATCGCGCTGAGGCCGAAGGTGATGATGCCCGCATATAGGAGCGTATTGCGGAGGTCGCGCGCCTCTTCGGATTCAATAGGACGTTCAGTTTGGGGAGTGCTTGGGTTCATAAGTTCTAACCTCATCTCGCAGGGTTGGATTAATTTTAGTTTAGAGGATTTTATCGAGTTGTCAAACCAGACACAGTAGGGTTTACCTGCTTTGCAATTACGCCCTATTCGCTCCAGGAAGATTGCTAAATCTGCGCCTCTGGGACATATTTCGAACGTGTTTTTAGCTTGTGCAAGCAAAATAAGGATCTGGCGATCCCCTTGGAGCAAGAATGGGAAAGCCCTACCAGACCCAGGGCGAGACTGCTCAAGATACTATGTGTACTTCATTAGTATCTATTTGGCTTTCTAAGCAGACTAAGGTGCAACGCACTTGATCTGAAGGAGAGACGCGATCTTATGCAATATATGCGCCGCGATAAGCCCAAAAGTGCGTTGCACCTCACAAGACTAAACGGTTACCTTCATTATACCGCCGATCCTGTGACAATTGGATTGCTATCGTGTGAAGCGCCGGATGGGAAAGCTCCCGCGCGCCGCCGCCAATTGATCGTTCCCCCTACCGGTGATATACTTAAAGATGACTTTCCATTCGCTTCACCGACCGCAAGCCAATCCGATACCAGGAGTTGCTTATGACGAAGACATTCACGTGCGGGGCATATCCGGCAGCTTGCGCGCGGCGACGACGACTGTGATAAGATGAAGGCAGCGCATCAAGGGCTGGAATGCTTTTGTAATCTTGCCCGGCGCAAAATCAGGTACACTAAGGACGCTGATATTTCTTAAATCGCAAGAGGAAAACTGGGACGAGAGTATGATAAACCACCAAACAACTCTGTTAGTCATCGAAGATGATCCTCACGTCATAGCACAGCTTCACCAGGCCATCGCCGCGCTGAACGCCCTGACGTTTGAGATTGTCCCCACACCATCCGAGGCCATCCAGTGCTATGATGCTCTGTTGCCGGATGTGATCGTGCTGGGGGCGCATCTCACAGAAACTCCCGAAGCTGATGCTCTGCGCGCCAAACTTCAGCGAGCGGGGCAAATCCCCGTGATCTATCGCTTAGATTCAGCGGAGGCCCCGGCCCCCGATGGCGCGCTTCTGGCGTTGACGCCGCCCTATGCCGTGGAACCTCTGCGGCGCATCATCGGGCTGGCGCTGCGCCAACGCTCAGAAGCGCTGCTCCAGCAGCGCAATCGCGAGTTGGCTTTACTCCACGACGCCGCGCAGAAATTCACCTCCTCACTCGCTATGGACGAGGTGTTGACAGATTTGATGGGCGAGGTGCGCCAGATGTTTGAGGCGGATGCGATGTCCATCTGGTTGATGGATCAACAGACCTCGGAGTTGGTCTGCCGAAAATCCCACGGGCCAAGCGCCAATCTCGTCGAGGGCTGGCGAATCCAACCCAAGGCCGGCATCGCCGGCTGGGTGGCCCATCACGGCCAGAGCCTGGTAGTGGATGACACCCGCCAAACGGAGCAACATATCAAGGCGGTGGATCGCGAGACCGGCGTCGAGATGCGCTCCATCCTCTGCGTGCCGATGTGGCGCCAGCAGCAAGTCGACGGCGTCATCCAACTCTTAGACTCCCGGCCGGGCCAATTTAGTTATGAGGATCTGGCAATGGTGGAAGCGTTAGCCTCCGCCGCCGCAGTCGCCATCGAAAACGCGAGCCTCTACGAGGAGACCGAGCGCCTGCTCGCGATGACGCAGGACGCTCTCTCCGAGATAGAGACCCTCTATCGGATCACCAATATATTTCAGTCCGTCGATGATCTGCCGCAGTTGCTGGATACCCTGGCAGAGATCATCAATGATGTCTTGACGGCGGATCGCGTCGCTGTTATCACGTGCGATATGGCGGCCCGCGAGGTTACACACATCGCCAAGACCGGGCCAGGCGTAGAGAACGTGATGGACATCGACTTTGATGAATTATGGGAAGGCTTGAGCGGCTGGGTATTGCGCGAGCGCCGTCCGACGATCTCGCCTAAAGGAGCGCCCGATCCGCGCGAATCCCCGGCGGTGCAGCGCCGTCGAGTCAAGACGCATTCCGGCGCCATCATGCTCGTACCGATCCAAACCTCCACCATCATCTGGGGCACAATCACGGCCATCAACCGCCCCGATCAGCCAGATTTTACCGCGCGCGAGTTGGACCTGGTCGAAATCATCGCCAACCACGCGGCTAACGTCATCCAGAGCGCCCAATTGCTGATCTCCTTGCGAGAGAGCGAGGAGCGCTTCCGCTCACTGATCGACTCAATGAATGACATCGTCTTCACCTTGGATCGCGAGCAGCGTCACACGGGCGTCTACGGGCGTTGGATGGAAAAATACGGGCTGGACCCGGAGGTTTTTTTGGGCAAGACCTCGCGAGAGGTGATGAGCGAGGCGGCGGATGTGCACGAGGCGGCCAATCAACGCGCGCTGGCCGGGGAGCACGTCGTCTACGAATGGTCGATGCAACACGGGCCAACACTTCTCCACATCCAGACCTCGCTTTCACCGATGTACAACGCGGCGGGCAAGGTGATCGGCGTCGTGGGCGTGGGCCGCGATATCACCCCAATGAGGCAGATGCAGGAGATGCAGGCGCGCATGGCGGCGATTGTAGCCTCCTCCAACGATGCGATTATTGGGAAGACCTTAAC
>CAZCAI010000014.1:0-44579 GCA_964496595.1 uncultured Anaerolineales bacterium | reverse complement strand
CTTGGAGGGCAGCCTCCTGGGAGAGTAGGTCATTGCCAGGTCTCCTGCTTTATGTCTACTTAATGTAAGCACTAAAAAATATTTTGTTACCCCTTATCAATTTGCGATAAGGGGTTTTTTGGTATGTTTTATGGCCTGCAAGATGGGATTTGATGGATATTAAAAAATGCTTGTGTTGTTTGAAATTCGTCATCCTGGCCCTGGTATTTGGTTGGTTGATGGGGTGCCAGAATTCGGAGATGATAGAGACTACGGCGGTTTCGACGGCTATAGCGGACTCCTCAATCATACCTGAAGTTGGTACGGGACAGGTTCCAGACTCCATAACTCCGACAATTACGTTGGCGCCTGTTACGCCCGATTCTACAAGTACCCCTACCCCTACCCCTACGCTGGCCCCCACACCCTTTTTGTGTCCGAATTTGCAAGGACGAACGATCCAGCATTACTTAATCAGTGATGCGATGCGGGAGGAGGTGCGATATCTCGTTCATTTGCCGCCATGTTACGATTATTATCAGGACAAGGCTTTTCCGGTTTTGTATCTTCTACATGGGTGGCCTATGGACGAAGGGCACTGGGATTCGCTGGGGATGGATGAGTTAGCCGATGATTGGATTAGCCGAGGAATTGTTGGCCCGTTCATTATTGTGATGCCCGGCGTTAGCTCGGATGGACTCTATGTGCATTCTAGTGGGGGGGATGGCTCATTTGAAGGTATGTTTGTCAATGAGTTATTGCCTGCTGTCGATCAAGCATATAGGACGTGGCAAGTCCCTGAGGGGCGTGCCATTGGGGGGATTTCGCGTGGCGGCGTGTGGGCGCTGGAGATTGCGTTGCGTCACGCTGAGCTTTTTGGGACTGTGGGGGCACATAGCCCGGCTTTGGCGTTAAATCGTCCCCTGCCGCAGTATGATCCTTTTGTATTGGCTCAAGAGGGGCCGCCGGATTTGAGGTTTTACTTAAATGCCGGGGATGCGGATTGGGCGCGTGCGAGCACGATTCGATTGCGGGATGTGCTATTGGAAAAAGAAGCGGATGTGATTTATCAAGTTCACGAAGGTTCTCACGTCGATTTACTATGGCGACGCGCGTTGCCGGATAGTCTGAGCTTTTACACGGCGCTATGGCCCCAAGCATTTGATGACTTGCCTGTTTGGCAGGGGGATCAATCTTCAGCCCCTGCCTCTGGATTGTTGACTGAATAAGCGTCTAGCAGAAAGAGGATGGCGTTACGCCATCCTCTTTCTGCTAGGGTTGCTAAGGACAGTATTTACTCTGGTTTGGATTCTTGCTTCCATAGTCGGAACAGCGCGTCTATATCGTAGGTCGGGACTTGGGACTTCTGCTGGATTAGGGTGCTAAGCGCTGACATTGTGTTGGCGATGCTCTGTTCTGCTTTTTCTCCTTCCAGTGTGATGAGGGCTTGCCAGAGCAGCGATAAGACTCCCATCAGGGCGTCAAAGGCTGGATAGCCGGAGGGCGTTTCGGAGGGTACGAAGAGATTGATGTCTGCCTGCCGAGCGGGGAGAAGTGTCGGGCTGGTGGTGATCGCGATGGTATTAGCGCCTCGTTCTCGCGCAGCATTTAGCAAGTGCCCGGTTTCCACATTGGGCGTGAGACCCAGAGTGATGGTGATCAGGACATCATCCGGTGTGGCATCGCGTAGGAATAACACGCTCTGCATGGCTTCTGCTTGGATGGGGTGAGCGGTCAGGTCAAGCAAATTGAGATAGGTGCTCCACAGCGTTGCGATGCCATAGCCCTCGGTTTCGCTGGCGATGAAAATCCGATGCGCGTTATGGATTTTCATCGCGGCGCGGGCGATTTCGTCCGCATCCGCTTTGAGATCCCGGATGCGCTCACTCAACTCGTCTGCCAGGACGGCGATCTCACCTGCCAGCCCCTCAGATTCAGGTGCCCCTTTCTTGTAACGCAAGGCCAGTTGGTTGTTGATGTAGTCCTTGATCTCTCGAGAAAGCTCGCGGTAGCCCGAATAGCCAATCTCCTGAGAGAAGCGTACCACTGTAGCTGGATCCACGCCAACCCGACGCGCTAAGGCTGTGGCCGTGAGGAAGCCTACATCTAAGGTGTTCTCCAAAATAAAATCGGCCAAGGTGCGAAAACGTGGTGATAGATCTTCATATTTGTCTTGGATTCTTTCGCGGAACATAGTTGTCTCCTCATTTAGATAGTCAAATGGTCATTAGGCTATATATGTCGTTAACGTTGCAGCTTGTGCTCATGGTAACATTTTTGAGTTGGTGCGTCAATGGTATTTTCGCGCCTTAATCATTTCGTAACGTTTTTGTTAACTTTTTATAGATCTGCATAGAATGTAAGGGGATGGTAAGGGTTTTGGATTTCTTCTTTGAAGAAAAAGTTGCAGTAGTGGGGTTGTTTAGGTAATTATTCCTCCCCATCTCTGCGATGTGCAAGTCGGCGCTGCGTTTTAAACTCGCGCCGGGGGTATCTGGTGAACTCCAACCGCCTTATGATAGAAAGCGGTGGGTAGTAAGGTAATAAACCTGTGTTATAATAGCACGGTCAAGGATGCAAAAGCCGTAATGATTTTTGAGTCATGTAAGGATATTCTATAGGTTGTGTTATGAAGCCGATGATAAAAATTGCCCCTTCGATATTGGCTGCCGATATGGCGGCGCTAGGCGCCGCCGTCGAAAAAGCTGAAGCGGCTGGCGCGGATATGATTCACGTGGATGTAATGGACGGGCATTTTGTCCCCAACCTTACCTTCGGGCCTGTGGTCGTCGCGGCGGTGCGGGATGTGACGTCATTGCCGTTAGATGTGCATTTGATGATAGAGACGCCGGAGCTGTATCTGGCGGCCTTTGCCGAGGCCGGCGCCGATTATCTGACGGTGCATCCAGAGACGTGTCCTCACCTTCATCGCACGCTGCAACAGATCTCTGATTTGAACGTGAAGGCCGGTGTGGCTCTTAATCCGGCGACATCTGAGGAAACTCTACGTTACGTCGTGTCGATGATAGATCTCGTATTGGTGATGAGCGTCAATCCCGGCTTTGGGGGGCAGGCGTTTTTGCCGGAGGTCTTAC
Organism: uncultured Anaerolineales bacterium; assembly: GCA_964496595.1. Taxonomy (GTDB): domain Bacteria; phylum Chloroflexota; class Anaerolineae; order B4-G1; family SLSP01; genus JAAAOZ01. The sequence continues at coordinate 41,505 of CAZCAI010000014.1, read as the reverse complement.
CTAAGATTCGGGCGGTTCGGCAAATGTTGAAGGATGCCGAGCGCGAAGCGTTGATCTCTGTCGATGGCGGCATCGATGTTGATACGGCGCCTTCTGTTGTTGCGGCGGGGGCTGAACTGTTGGTCGCTGGTTCTGCCATCTTTAAAGCCGAGGCGGGCGTCTCGGCGGCAATAACGGCAATCCGAGAGGCTGTCTGAGGGGGCAAGAATCTAACGGCTTCCCAGATGACGGCGCTTTTTGCTCAGGAATTTGCTTATTTTGCTAGGATTTATTTTTTGGAGCGGGGAAAACAAAACGTCCCCGTTCATTTCAACAGAACGGGGACGTTTTGTTACGGTCGCTAAGGGTTAGGCTTTACACACTGCCTTTATGGGAGAGTGTCCGCAGGCAGCGTGTACAGATGTCAACTCGGCGCATTTTTCCATCGATCACCACGCGCTTATGCTGGATGTTTGGACGGAACATGCGCTTACTCGCCTTTTTGGAGTGACTGACTGTATTGCCGAACGCCGGACCTTTGCCGCAAATTTCACATTTTGCCATTTTTCACCTCTTTTTCATCATAGTGACAAAAGGTATAATACCATAAAGAAGGAAAGACGCAACCGAAAGGAGGTTAGCATGAGCGAAGACATTCAGGCTCGGGGTCGAATTGAGGTCGCACCGGCGGCGGTAGCCTCCATCGTCAGCGAGGCTGTGCAAATGTGCTATGGCGTCGTGGGTACAGTCCCTAAAAATTTTGCCACCGGTCTGGTAGATATGCTCTCCGCAGATCGCAAACGGGGCGTTGAGGTCGTCGTTCGAGAGGGTCAGATCATCATTGATCTCTACGTTGTGGTTGAATATGGCACTCGGGTTTCGAGTGTAGCGAAAAGCATCAAGCACGTAGTGAAATATCAAGTGGAGAAGGCTTTGGAGTTACCGGTGGCGGCTGTTAATGTACACATCCAGGCCTTGCGCGTGAGCAATCGGGATTAGGGCCTAATCCGTAAAATTCTGTGCAATGAATAAGAATTTGGTGGATAGGACGCTTTTTGATGATGGCTCGTCCACGTTAGGAGGTTATTGTGGTCAGTTATGAAGTAACCGATGTGCATGCCTTGGATGGTGAGGACCTCAAAGGGATGGTGCACGCAGCTCTTTTATGGCTTCGGCAACATCAGGAGGCAATTAATACCCTGAATGTGTTCCCGGTGCCGGATGGCGATACCGGGACGAATATGACTTTGACTATGGATTCTGCATGGAAAGAGATCGCGGATGAGCAAGAAAACCACGTGGGGCGCATGGCGAGTAAATTGGCCCACGGCGCGCTGATGGGGGCGCGGGGAAATTCCGGCGTGATCCTCTCCCAGATTTGGAGAGGTTTTGCGCGGGGATTGGATGAAAAAATGCAGATGAATGTGGATGATCTGGCCCGCGCGATGCGCGCCGCCGCCGATACGGCCTATAAGGGCGTGGTCAAGCCGGTGGAAGGTACGATCCTCACCGTTGTGCGCGAAGTCGCCGAGGAAGTTGAGGAGGCCACTGATGAGACTGACGATGTATCTGAGGTTTTTGAGCGGATGTTGCAGCGGGCGAAGGCGGCCGAGGCGCGAACGCCGGCTCTGTTGCCGGTGTTGCGCGAAGCCGGGGTGGTCGATTCCGGCGGCCAGGGCTTAGTCGTGATCTTGGAAGGAATGTGGCGCCATCTCAACGGATTGCCGCTTAGTGAAAGTGATCGCTTGGAGCGGGTTGTCGATCTGGAGACGGCCCCAGCGCATCCCCATGGGCCGGGCGAACTACACTTCGATAGCGATTACCCCTACGATGTGCAGTTTGTGATCGTCGGGCAGCAGATGGATATCGAAGAGATCCGCGCCAACATCGAGGCGATGGGGGATTGTCCGCTCACCGTCGGCGATTCGGAGACCATCAAAGTGCATGTTCACGTTCCCGATCCCGGCGTCCCTATCAGCTATGGAGCGAAGTGTGGCTCGCTGCGGGATGTCGTCGTCGAGGATATGCAGGCTCAATATCAAGAATTTATCTCTGGGCGCGACGAACATCCTGTGATGGGGCCGGGTGCGGAGCTTCAATCGAGGGCGGGAAGTCAACAGGTTGCGGCGAATATCGGCGTCGTCGCGGTCGCAGCCGGCGAGGGGTTATCCGAGGTCTTCCGGAGCTTGGGCGCCAGTGTCATCGTTGAGGGCGGCCAGACGATGAATCCCAGCACGGCGGAGATTTTAGACGCCATCGATAAAGTCGCTGCCGATAAGGTGCTCATCTTGCCGAATAACAAGAACATTTTGATGGCTGCTGAGCAAGCCGCGGAGGTGAGCGAAGAAAAGGATGTCGCCGTCGTGCCCACACGGTCCATCCCGCAGGGCGTCTCGGCGCTGTTGGCGTTGGATCAACAAGCGACATTAGATGGCAACGTGAGCGCGATGTTGGATATGGCGAAGCAAATCCTCACCTGCGAAGTGACCCGCGCGATCCGCGATGTGGAGATCAACAACGTAGAGGTGTCCTCCGGTGATATTATCGGCTTGATGGATGATGAGTTGGTGGTCGGTGCCACTTCCCTGCGCGAAGCGTTGCTCTGGCTATTGGCGGAAGCGGATCTCGAGATGCGAGAATTGGTCACGCTTTATTATGGCGAAAGTGTTAACGAGGAAGAAGCTATCGAAATCTCCGAGGATTTGGCTGAAGCTTATCCCGACCTCGAGTTCGAGATTGTGTCAGGTGGACAACCGCATTATCCTTTTATTATGTCGATTGAATGAATCGAGAATGGCGGAAAAGATAAGTCCCCCAAATCCCCCTGGCGCTACCTGAGTTTTGGGGAAGTTATTTCTTGCTCATTCCCAAGGCTATTCCAAGAAAATACCTCCAAATATGACGGATTTCCCGAAAAAAACATCAGGCTTGGAAGATTTTAATTGATAGAACTACCTAAGTGAATCAAAGGAGTACTTAAAGCGTGGCTGGAAATCATATTCAACTTATTACAGATGGTACAGCTTATCTTCCCGTTTCGCGATTGCGAGAGTTGGGTATTACCTCGCTGCCGATTGTGGCGAAAGCCGGTGGGCAACACTATATGTATGATCAACAGACCTATGGTCACTTGGATTTATTGCGTGAACTAAAACGCGCGCGTCATCCTGTGGAGATCGTCGGCCCGGCGCCAGATGATTTCCGCGCCGTATTTGAGCGGACGCTATACCGCACGAATCGGATGTTGTTGATTCTTTCATCGCGGCATCTCAGCCCCGTGGTGCGTAATGCCCAAATTGCGGCCCGTGATTTTATGGGCCGCTGCGATATTACTATCTTAGATTCACGGACGGTCTCGGTGGGGTTGGGATTATTGGTGGAGTACGCCGGTGAACTACTGCTCCAAGGTGAGCTTCCCCTATCAGAAATCGTCCGGCGAGTTCGCGGGATGATGCCTCATATCTACGTGGTGATCGTCTCGCATACATTGGATTATCTCTATCGCAGTCGTAAGCTCAGCGCGATGCAGGCAATTTTAGGCTCGATCTTGGACATCCATCCCTTTATGGAGATGGAAGAGGGCGATATTTTGCCTTTAGAGAAGAGTCGACGCTCCGATAAAGCATTGGATAAGCTGTTGGAGTTCGCATCGGAATTCTCGCAGATGCAGAAAATGGTGATTTTCCAGAGTCAACCTGAGCCAAGCGACGAGGTGCTGCGGTTGCACAGCCGTTTGGAGCAGGTGACGCCGAATGGAGAGGTCCCCATCATCGCTTATGATCCCATTATAGCCTCTTTCGTTGGCCCGGACGCCGTGGGATTGGTTATTTACGAAGGTAAGGCGTGACCCTCACATCGCGAGGGCAACGTATCCGCGTTGTCACAGACAGCGTCTCGGATCTCCCTTGGGAATTGGCTCAGCGATGGGGTATCCAAGTCGTCCCCATCTACGTGATCTTGGGGGGTGAAGGTTATCTGGCGGATGCGTCTTTGGATCGCGCCTGGTTCTACCGCGAATGGGAACGGCTGGATGGCCGCTCGCAGACCGCTGCGCCCCCGCCGGAGGAATTTCTGGCGGCTTATCGAGAACTCATCGCTGAAGGCGCCACGGATATCATTGGCCTCTTTTTGGCGGCCCCCTTGAGTAGCATTGTCCGGCATGCCAATCTGGCGGCTGAAGCTTTGGACGAATCCGTGGCGCGCGTGCACATCGTTGAGACCGGACAAGTCTCCATGGGCGTTGGTTGGATGGCCGTCGCGGCGGCCGAGGCGATTGCCCAGGGCGCGACGTTATCTGAGGTATTGACCCTGCTCGAGGATATGCGCGCGCGGACGCACGTTTTGGGTGTATTGGCCTCGTTAGATCATTTGCGACGGGGCGGGCGCGTGGGATGGGCGGCCGCTCGGGTGGCCGGATGGCTCCGCATCAAGCCTTTCATCTCCTATGCGCAGGGCGAGGCGAGGTTGGCCGGGTATGTGCGCACCTATCGCCGCGCCCTGGAGCGATTGACCCATTTTGTAGCGATCATCGCGCCGGTTGAGCGCCTGGCCATCATCCACAGTCGAGCGCCCCAGGAAGCCTTAGATCAACTCCAGCACGACTTGGCGGCTTTGATCGATGTGTCGGTGCTCACCGTGGAAGTCGGGCCAATTTTCGGCACCCACGTCGGCCCCCAGGGGATCGGCGTGGCGGTGGTGCAAGCCAGAGAAGTAGAAAAAGCGCAGATTCAAATCTGAATAGGTCAACGCTTTTTTGTCTTAGTTATGCGACTGTTATTGAATATTGAAACACGTTGTAGTAAAATTGAGTTGGGGTGAGAATGGTTAAGCCATTGGAAATTTTGCAAAAAATCCTCCGGTTAGAGGAGGAAGATTATCAATATCAGGACAAGGCCGTCTCGGGGGGACTATCCCGTTATGTGGGGACGTGGCTCTCCCAGGCGGAGAAGGCCTATGGCGCGACGCCGTGGGTGGAGGACGTGGCGAATCGATTGGAAGCGTACAGCACATTAAGCGTCGCGGCACGTGAGGAGGCGATGCGGGATTTGTGGCGCGTGCTCCGCGCCGGCCCGGAGGGGGCGAAGGTAAGTGGAGAAAAGCCCCCCGCCGCTACTTCTAAGCCGGATCCGACGCCATCGAAATCACCCGCCGCTCCTGAGTCGCCTCGCGAGGATGGTCGGGGCTTAAATGCTTCGGTATTACTCCTTTCTGGCGTCGGCAAGAAGCGCGCCTCTCAGTTGGAGAATCTAGGCGTGACGACGATTGGCGATGTATTGCGAATCTATCCTCACCGCTATGAGGATTACTCCACACTGAAGACCATCAATCGTCTGGAATACGGCGAGCGCGTTAGTGTACTCGCTTCGGTCTTCGAGGCTGGCGGGCGTCGCTCGCGCGGCGGCCAATACCTCTTCAAGGCGATTTTGTCGGATGAAACCGGCACCCTGCCGGTGACGTGGTTCAATCAACCCTACCTGGAGAAGCGCATCCAACCGGGAATGCGCATTTTGGTCAGCGGAGAGGTGGATGAGTATCTGGGCCGCCTGACGATGAACTCGCCGGAATGGGAGCGCGTGGGGCGTAAAGAGGTGATGGCGCCGCGGATTCAGCCCGTCTATCCGTTGACTGAGGGTCTCTCGCAGCGCTGGATGCGCATGACGATACACAAAGCGCTTTCCGCGTGGGCGCAGCGCGTGTCCGATCCGCTGCCGGCTGCGTTGCGCGAACAGCACGATCTGTTGCCGCTGGATCGCGCGCTGTGGGGCGTCCATCTGCCCGATAGCCAGGAACATCTCAAGGCGGCGCGGCGGCGTCTGGCGTTTGAAGAGGCGCTCTACTTGCAGTTGGGCCTCCTGCGCCAGAAACGACAGTGGACGGCGCAGCCGGGGCGCATCATTCGTCCCGATCCCGACTATGTGGAGCGTCTGCGGACGAGCTTGCCCTACGAGTTAACCGCCGCGCAGCAGCAGGCGTTGCGAGAAATGCTCCGCGACTTAGCCGCCGGCCATCCGATGAACCGCCTCTTGCAGGGCGATGTCGGATCCGGGAAGACGGTGGTCGCTGCGTTGTTGATGATGGCGACGGCGTCATCCGGCGCCCAGGCCGCGATGATGGCGCCCACGGAAATCCTGGCGGAGCAGCACTATCAGAGCCTCAAAGAGTTGTTCGCCTCGTTTCCCGTGCCGGAAGGACAAGATCGTCCGCAGATCGGATTGCTCACCGGCAGCACGACCGGCGAGGAGCGCGCGGCGATCTACGCCAGCCTGGCCGATGGCTCTGTGCAGATCGTCGTCGGTACCCACGCCCTGATCCAGGAGACGGTCGAGTTTGAGGATCTGGCGCTGGTCGTGATCGATGAGCAACATCGTTTTGGCGTCGAGCAGCGCGGACAATTGCGGCAGAAGGGCTACAACCCTCACCTTCTGGTGATGACCGCGACGCCTATTCCGCGCTCGTTGGAACTGAGCGTCTGGGGCCATCTGGACGTCTCGGTGTTAGATGAGATGCCGCCCGGACGCCAACCCATCAAGACCCGCGTGCTCTATCCTCGCGAGCGCGAGCGCGCCTACGTCTTCATCCGCAGCCAGATCGAAGATGGCCGTCAGGCCTTTGTCATCTATCCCCTGGTCGAAGCCTCTGATAAGGTCGATGCGCGGGCGGCGGTGGATGAGTACGAACGCTTGCAGCGCGACATCTTTCCCGATCTGCGCTTGGGCTTATTACACGGGCGAATGTCGGGCGCCGAGAAAGAGACCATGATGGCGAAGTTCGCCCAGGGCGAGATCGATATTCTGGTCGCTACTTCGGTGGTCGAGGTGGGCATCGATGTGCCGAACGCCTCCGTGATGTTGATCGACGGCGCGGATCGCTTCGGATTGGCGCAGCTTCACCAGTTCCGGGGGCGCGTGGGACGCGGCGCGCATCAATCCTACTGCCTGCTGCTGGCCGAGAGCGCGTCCGATGCGGCGAATGAACGTCTCCAGGCGGTTGAAGCTACCAACGATGGCTTTGTGTTGGCCGAAAAGGATTTGGACATGCGCGGGCCGGGCGAATTTTTGGGCACACGCCAGAGCGGTTTCCCGGAGTTGCCGATGGCTACATTGGCCGATACGCGGCTCTTGCACACCGTGCGGCAAGTGGCCGAGAGGCTCCTGGATGAAGACCCGAAGCTCTCGCAGCCCGAACATCGCTTGCTGGAGCAGCGCGTTGCCCGCTTCTGGACGGAAGACGCGACCGAGGGTGATGTAAGTTGAACGATTGCCAGGCGCTATATCCCGGTTCCTTTGATCCCATTCATTATGGACATGTGGATATTGTCAGGCGTGCGGCAGCGCTATTTGAGTGTCTGATCGTCGGCATTTACACGCGACCGAACAAAAACCTGCTCTTTTCTGTTGCGGAACGGATAGACTTGGTGCGCACCTCATTGCAGGATGTTCCCAATGTCCATGTCTGCTCCTATGGTGGTCTGACCGTGGATTTCGCTCACGCTCACGGTGTGAAGGTCTTGGTGCGGGGTCTGCGGGTGATCTCCGATTTCGAGTTGGAGTATCAGATGGCGCTCACCAATCAGAAGCTCTGTTCAGAGGTAGACACCGTCTGTTTGATGACCAATCTGGAGTATGCCTTTCTCAGCTCCAGCGTCGTGAAGGAAATCTGTATGGCCGGAGGGGATGTATCGGATTTTGTGCCTCCTGCGGTGGCAAAAGCCTTGCAGCGCAAACGTGAGGACAACGCGAGCACGTGAGTTAGAGTTTTACAGCCTATGAGGGGGTGCGGCGATGGATATTGAATTCCTGATGGAACGTCTGGAACAGTATATTCTGGAGGAAAGCCCCAAACTCTTTGGGAATCGCCTCGTCTCAGATGAAGAAGTGCGCGGTCAGTTGATCCAACTGCGCGAAGCTATTCCAGATGAAATTTTTCACGCCCGTAAGATCCTCCAGCAGCGGGATATGGTTTTGGAACAGGCGCGTGAAGAGGCCGAACGCATCAAGGCCGACGCGCGTGTGAAGGCCGAGCGTATAGTGAGCGAGCATCGCATCGCTGAAGAGGCGCGGCGCGAGGCCAAACGTATCCTCCAGAAGGCGGAAAATGAGGCGGGGAGCCTGCGCGCTGACGCGGATGAGTACGTTTTTGATATGCTCAGCCAACTTCAGGGGGAATTGACTCGCAATCTCCACGTGGTAGAAAATGGTTTGCAGCGATTAGAGGCGGAGCGCGAGACCACTCTGCGACATCGCGAGGATCTGCGTTAAATCGTGTCAAAAGATAAGATTACGAGTGTCCGAGCCTCCTTGTACAAAATAGGTAACTGTAAGCGAGGTAATCCATCCGGCTGTGCTGATTATTGATCTCCCCGGGCTTGTACGTCGTCAACCGCCTGCAACCGGCGCGAGCATCGGAAAGCTCGCCGGCCTAGTACAGCGCAGCATAAATGGCTCCCCAGTTAAATTTGCTCCAAAGGGATCGTTAGATCCCCGTTCCGACGTAGAGTCGCGGATCTGACGATCCGCTTCGAGCGTAACTAACTGGGGAGGAACTTCCGCCGAGGTGTACTAGATACACTCACTTACGAACAGGAAGGAGTGCGCAGATGAGAAATCACAGAACCGGCACGGTCTTTGTCTTCCCGCTCCCCACCGATGAATGGATGTGTGGTCGGGTGATGCTCGACGTATATCACCAGTGCATTCGGCCCAATTCGATCGCGGGCGATTCCCCGCTCAGATCATTTCCGCGTGCGCTCCTGGTAGAAATCTACCGGCCCGTCCTCCCAACGGCGGACATACCTGCCCCCCCCGTCTCAGCCAAGCGCCTCATTCCGGGGATTTTTGTTTCAGAGGGCTGTCTGGAGAAGGATGTGTGGAAAGTCATCGGGCATCCCGACGTAGCGCCGGAGAAGGTAGAATTCCCGGAGGCCCTAGTCTCCAAAGGCCCGCACACCCACCTCGTCCGAGGAGAAATCGAGTTGCCCATCGACCTGAGTTTCAAGGACGTGCGCGCCATCAACGCCTACAAAACTGAGTATCCCTGTGGAATTTTAGGGGAGATCGCCCTCTACCAGCTAGGACGGGACGACGAGATAGACAAGCCGGAGGTAGCCGTTAAGCTGCGCGATCTCGCGCGCTCGGATCTGCGCTTTTCAGAGCACCGAGAGCGAATTTACGATCTACTGGGCGAAGACAAGGATGAGCCGTACCACCAGATGGCAAAGCGCCTGGGCCACGACCTGAGTCGATTCTACGGTTGAGGAAATCATCAGGGAATAGTCGCGCTATCATTCAAAGATGGCTCTTTTGGATTTTGCCGGGCAACCCCTTCAGCAGATCTAAAAGTAGCCAAGAATCACGTGTTTGTGGGGGTCACAGACCTTTTTTACGTCGTTACTGAGTTGCCGGTGAGGATGGCACGATTGCATCCGGCGAATTCCTGAAAAGCCAGATTCATAGCAAAGAAGAAGCCCGATGGAGGTCATCTCCACCGGGCTTTTTTACTTGATAACAGTTCCTGTGACTCTCCTGGTTGATGTGTGCGACGAATCGCTTGGGGCGCAACCTCGTGCATCTTGGATATCTCAGGTCTGTTTCGTTTGCCCAATCGCGCCACATCCTTGACAAATGAAGATATATTCATATTGTATGAATATATCTTCATAAAATTCGTGGAGGATCCCACACTATGGATATAGACTGGACAATCATTTATACCCACATCCTGGAAATGGAAGAGCGCGGCCTGGTCACGCGCACATTTCGCCGTCTCGATCCCGACCGGCAACGGGCGGTGTTGACCGCCATCCTCGAAGAGGCTATCGAAAAAGGGCCGGCGGAGATTAACGTGACGCAGATAGCCGAACGGGCGGAGGTATCCGTCGGATCATTGTATCAATACTTCGACAATCGCGCCGGGTTGTTGGCTTTCGTGACCGAGTTGGTGACGCGATTGGCGATGGATTTCTTTCACGCCGTCGAACCGTATCTGGAGCCGCTATCGTTGCGCGAGGCCCTGACGGCCTATTTCCAGGGCAACCTGGAGTGGAGCCAGACGCAGCCGGCTTTTGTGCTATTCTACACCCACGCCGCCTATCAAGGCGACCCGGCGTTGAGCGACGACGTGGTGCGCCCACTGGCGACCGTCCTGCGCCAGAGCGTCCAAGATATCCTGGCGCGGGCGGAGCAGCGTGGCGAATTGCGCCCCGGCGTAGACCTGGAAGCGACGGCCCGCGTGGTCTACGCGATGTTGATCGCCCTTGTTGACCCGATGTTGCTGCCCTATCTGAACGCCTATTTTCAGGTCACGGACGACGACATGTCGTCCGAACGGGTATTCGCCGCAGCAGTGGACATGATATTGAAAGGTATTGGCGTGTAAGGGCTGTTGGAAATTCACCTCGATGGTCGTTCAAATCAAATAAAAAAGTGCGCGTACTGCGCGAGGAGGCCGGTTATGCAATCCAAAAAACGAGCATCCAGTCTCAAGTGGCTGTCTCTGCCCATTCTGTTGGTCTGTTTGATGGCGTTCCTGCTGGCGCGAACATCCCTGGGACATGCGTCCGCTCCTGGCAATTCCTTGCAGGCCGCCTGGCAACAGGCCCGGCAGGCCGGCGCTTATGATTACAGCACGAGCATCGTTCAGACCACCTGGCCGCTGCCGCGCCTGGAGAACGTCGGACTGAGCAGCAGCCAGCAGCGTATCTATCTGGAAGGTTCCGCCAACCTCCCGGCCGAGGCGCTGACGATGAAGCTCTGGGCCGATGGCGGCAACGTCTCCACTGCGCAAGACGCCATCGAGATCAAGGTGGAGGATGGCAAGGCCGTGGGGCGGGTGGGCCACAGCGATTGGCGCGCGGTGGATGATATGACCGGCCTCTTCGCCCCCAATCGAGACCTGCTGACGTTCCTGGCGGCGGCCAGAGATGTGCGCCGGGCCGCGCCGGAAAGCCGTGGCGGAGTGGCGTTGACCCGTTACACATTTGATGTGGACGGCCCGGCCTTTGCCGCGTATATGCGCGATCAACTGGAAGCGGAACTGACGCGCAAGGGCAAACTTCCCGCTGGCGTGAGCTTGGACGTGATCCCGCAATATGTGGGGATGACGGGCCAGGGTGAACTCTGGATCACCGCCGATGGGTTCCCGCTGCGACAGATCATGCATCTGCACTTTCCGCCCGCGTACCTGGAGCAGGTCGAGGTCGAGATCACGACCGATTTCTCCGGCTGGAACGCGGCGGCGGCGCAGGCCGGGGCGCAATCCCCCGCGCCCTTCGGCCTGATCGCGTTCCCTGGCCGTCACCTGACCCCGCGCGCTCTGGCGCAGATGGGCCAAGCGCTGGGCCTGATGGCGGGCGCGCTGGGGCTGCTCGGCCTGATGGTCTTCTATCGCAAATCCCCCTTCGTATACGCGGCGGTGGTTATGATCGTCATCGCCTCCATGCTGCTGACGCCACTGCTGCAAAGTCAGCAGGTATATGCCTTTACCGAGGAGCAAAACGCGCAGCGCGCGCAGGCGGAGGTGAATCGCGCGACCGAGGCGCAGGCGCGTCAACTTCAGGCGGAGTTGACCCACAAGGATTTTGATCCCCATCAGAACGTCCAGGAATCGCCGCCTCTCCCCCAGGGCAGCGCGCCCTTCGATCCCCACGCTCTGCACCTTCAGGCCGCCAGAGTGCGGGTCGCGGGCGGCTCCGCAGTGGAGCCAACCGCCGATGCGCCCATCACGCCCCGCGCCACATCCCTCACTATACACAATGCCATGAATGCGGCGCAGAACAATGGCTGTGCGGCCGCGAGTCGTGACGTGGATGAGGATGGCGACGGCCTATCTGACGAGAGCGAGAGCGCAATCGGTACAGACCCCGCCCAAGCTGATACCGACGGCGATGGAATCAACGACCGGCTTGAGGTGTGCGGGTTCCAGGCGTTGGATGGCAAATGGTGGTACTTGAACCCCCTGGATCTGGACACCAATGGCGACGGCCTGGCCGATGGGATCGAGTGTAGCAATTTGCGAGATGGGACGGCTTCATATTGCGAGGATACGGACGGCGACGGCACGCCCGATGCTTTCGATTTTGACGACGATAACGACGGCGTCCCCGATGCGGTTGACTCGGCGCCCGCCTCGGCGATGGGCGGCAACGTGACGGAGGCGGGCATTGGCGGCTTTGATGATCAGGCCATGGCGTTGGAAGTGCAGCAATTGGTCACCGGCACAGCGGTCTTTGTGGATTTCCAGCTTCGGCCCACCAACCCTGACCACCTGTGGTACACGCTCAACGTGCTGGATTGGCCCACCGGCGACCGCGAGGGTCAGCAGCGGCGGGTCTTGACCGATACGTTCGGGGCCAGCGGCAACGCGGCCAACGGCGATATGCGCCTGGCGCCCATGTTGGAAATCCTCGTCCCCGCGCAAGATGGATTCGGCGGCCTGCCGGTCAAGACGACCTATACCCAAACCGTCCGGCCGGCGTTGCCCGAACTGGCGGACACGCTAACGGTCGTCAGCCAAACCCTCCAACTCAACGCCTGGCTGGCCTCCTGGCTGGATCAGGCCGCGATGGACAAGTACGGCATCTCCGTCCGGGTCAAGGACGAGAACGGCGCGCTGGTGGTCTACGTCCCGCTCAACCTGGTGCGCGATCCGATCGGCGACCGCCCGGTGGCATTCTCCGCGCGGATGTTCTACCGCCCGACCGACGCCAGTCTGGGTCAGGCGCAGGACATCCGCTTGATCTGGCTCATCCAGGGCAAGCAGGATACGTGTACGCCCGTCCCCGACGATTTTAGACCGAGCCTGTCGAACACCGAACGCTACGATCTGTGGTGCCAGGATGCCGCGAATTGGGTCACGCAAGAGGGCGTCATCCACAGTTATTACGACGATTGGTACCTGACCGGCCTCGATGTGCGCGAGGATCACGGCGTCCAGGCGGCCATCCTCTACGAAGACCCGACCTACGCCGAGCGCAATCCTCAGTACGAGGAGAACCTGTGGCACATCGCCAACAACCTGCAAGCTTCTTTCCTGGCCGGGCGCGAGGATGGCGCCGGCCAGCGCGACATCACCGTTGATGAACTTGCCCGGCGCTTCGCGGCCGGCAGCGCGGCGACGTCCACCGAACGGTGGGGCGTTCCCGCCGGCGCCACGGGGGTGCGGACGTATACCTTCACGGATCAAAGCGGCCTGGCAACCATCCCCATGACGCATACGAAGCAGCTATTGCAGCAAGTGTTCACCAATGACGATGATACCGCCCGCGTGGCGCATCCCACCCTGCTCTTTGTGCGCGAGGAAACCTATCGCACGGTCAGCTTGGACACGGACACCGCCGTCCAGATGGAGGCCAGCAGTTTTACACACCGGGGCGTGGTCGTGGCGGATCGCCTCACGTTCGATTTGACATCGGCCCCGCAAATGACGTTGGCCGGCGCGAACTGGGCGCCTTACCAGCACATGGGCGCCGGGGTGTGGGAATCGTATCCCATCCGTGAGTACTGGGAGCAGATGGAAGGGACGTTCACACAGCTCTTTACCAATCACTACGCGACCGAGCTGCCTGAAATCAACGCCGGGCGCGTGTTGCTGGCCCAATCTTTCTACCTCGCGCTCTTTCACGGGGCCGCGGCCCTCGTCGAATTTAATCTGCAACCGCTCCCGGCGACGCATGCCCGTGAGGATGCAGACCTGGCGGTCGGCTATGGGGATGTGACGATTGTGACGAGTATCGTCCAGGATTTGGCCGAGGCCGGCGCCAAGATGCAAGCGAGGGTAGGCCACATCACGGGCGATCCGGCCGGCACGTTCTTGGCCGGTGTTACATTCAGAATCGATGACAAAGTGGCGACGTCCAACCGGTACATCACCGGCTATGGGACGCTCCTCGTCGCCGCGCTGTTCATCACCAATCTCGTGGTCGGGTTCACGAACCCTGGCTCGCCCACGGCGATGGTGTTGGATATGGCGACGACCAGCATCATGACGGGGTTAGCGGTGAAGGGCGCGTGGGGCGCCGTCAAAGCCCTGGGGGAAGTCCAAAGCACACTGGCGCAAGCCGGAGCGCAGGCGCGCGTGCTCGTCAAGGCGGCGCGCGTGGCCGCTGTGATCGCGGCGGTCGTCACGGTCTCGATTGCGGTGGGTCTCTTCTTGGGCCAATGGATCGGCAGCGGCGCGCGCTTTGGCTCGCTGGCCGTGAACGCGCTCCTGGCGTCCACCATCTCTACGGTCATCGTCGCAATCATCATGTTAGTCATTGGCGCGATTCTCCCCTTTGGCCCGATCGTCGTGGCCGTCATCGGCGCGATTGACGCCGTCATCGGCCTGGTGTGCAAGGCGGTCAGCGCGGAAGAGCGCGCGGATTTGACCGATCCCATCTTTGGCATGAACCCGTGCCAGGGCATCAGCGGCGCGTTGGCTAAGATGGTGCAATACCTCATCTACAGCCAAAATCCCATTGTGGACATCAACCGCGCCGACCGGTTGAGCATCAGCGGTTTCAGGCCGCTGGTGGAAGATGAAGCCGGCTTCCAGGTGGGCAGTTGGCTGGGCGCCGAGCTGCGCGTCACCAACACGCTCTACCGTAACACGCCCAAATCGGCCCTGGCCTGGACCTATGCCTGGCATTGGACCGATGACAATTACGTCAAGCAATCGGATTTCGCCTACCGGCTGCTGGCCGAGGGGCAGTCCGTCACCTGGCATTTGAGCACGGCCAGCAATCACGCCTATTGGCAGGATGCTCCGGGCGCGGGCATTGTTATGCGGGAAAATGACCTCCGCGAGCCTCGCGTCGTGCAATTGACGCAGGCCGGCATCAATGTCCCTTCCAAAATCGAGCTGGTCGAGGGCTACAAGATCAACGCGCAGGAATGCTTTTTGCTCCCTGTGTGGTATGTACCCGTTTGCTATCTGCGGGATAAAGAGGATACGCTGCGCACCTCGCTGGGCGATTCGCTGGTCTTTGACGTCTTCCCGGCCACGCTGGACGAGTTCTACACCCTGGCCGACCGGGGGAACGCCAGCTATGCGTTGGCGTGGGACGAGACCTTCCCCATCCAGTGCGACGCCGACGGCGACGGCCTGCGCAGCAGAGCGTGCGGCGGCAATGACCCCAACGATGGGCGGGCCGATTCTGACGGCGATGGCCTCCCTGACCTGTATGAGATCCGCATCGGAACCGATCCCCTCAATTCCGATACTGACGGCGACGGCCTCAGCGACTACTGGGAGGTCTTTTACGATACCGATCCCCTCAATCCCGACACCGACGGCGACGGCCTGAATGATAAGGAGGAGGTGGAGGGCTGGAGCTTTGTCTACGGCTTTGACGCCAGCAATCAGCCTTTGCAAACGTGGGTCACGTCCGATCCGCTCACGCCCGACACCGATGGCGACGGCATCCTGGATAAGCTGGAGAAAGTGTACGGCTTCAACCCGCGCGTCGCATCGGATCTCAACGTGTTGAGCATCACCTCTCAGGCGCAAGAGATGCAAGGGAGCGCCATCGTCCCCTCCGATGGTTACGTGGCCCCCGGGCAAACCATCTACTACACCGCCACCATCGAAAATCAACTGCGCAACCGGCACGCCCTGGGCCTGCTGGAGGTGGAGCTGCCCGTGGCGGTTCAAAGCCAGTCGCTCCAGCGGGTCTATAAACTGGGGCCGAACCAGTCGGAGACCCTCGAAGGGCAGGTGACGATCCAGAGCACGGCGACCAGTCAGGCCATCAGCCTGACCAACCGCGCCGGGGCCATCATCGCCGATCTGTGGGGCGAGGCCGACGAGCGCACCTTGTGGCTGCACCTGGACGAAAACCCCGGCGCGACCAGCTTTGCCGATGGGTCTGAGGCGGTACGGCCCGGAACGTGCGTCAGCCCGACCTGCCCCACGACCGGCGAGGATGGGTACATCGGACCGGCCGCGCGCTTCGATGGGGTGGATGACGTCATCAGCGTGGGGACGGTTGACCAACTTGGCTTGCATGACAGCAGCTTTACCGCGATGGCCTGGGTCAATGGAGACGCCTTCGGCCCCGGCTCAGGCCATACCATCCTGGGGACGGATCAAAGGGAGACAAACCTGGGGCTGCACCTGATGGTGCGCGAGGGCAAGCCCTACATGGGCTTTTACGCCAATGACACGGAAGGGGCGACGACCCTCTCCAACGGGGCGTGGCATCACCTCGTCTGGCGCTACGATATATCCAAAGTGGACACCGAGGGCCACAGCGGCGAGCAGGCCCTCTTTGTCAACGGCGTCTTAGACGCCAGCAGCATAGGTCACGCGCCCTTCCAGGGCAGTGGGACGGTCAACCTGGGGCGGTGCTTCGATCCCAGCTACTTCGGCTACTTCGATGGCCTGATTGATGAGGTGGAAATCTACGACCGCGCCCTGTCCAACGATGAGATCGCCGCGCGCTTCAAGGAACCCGTGCTGCATCTCCCGCTCGATGGCGGCTATGCGGACGCCTCGTCCTACCGGCAAGCCGTCGCCTGCAACCCCACCTATCGGAGATGGTGGGAATCTGGTCTCGAAGACGGATGCCCGCAAATCGATCCGAGTGGTGGCGTGCTGGGCGGCACAGCGGTCTTTAACCAGGCTGACTTTACCCCGGAGGGCGAGAGCAAGGTGTTACAAATGCCCTTGAACAATAACCTGGATGTGAGCGACGGGCACTTTACCCAGGCTTTCTGGGTCTATCCGCAGGATGGCATCGTGAGACAGGCGCGGCTCGACCTGCCGCCCTATCGCTACGGCATCATCGGATCGAACGACGAGACTGCCACGGCCTATCCCACGGTGTGCCTACTCAGTCCCACCGGAGAGGGGATCAGCACAACCCTGCCATCGCTGCGCAAGCTCGAAGTTGGCTTTGGCGATGGCGACCAGTGGCGCTCCCACGTCACCGACTTTATTCTCACCACCGACCGCTGGAATCACGTCGTCGTCGCCTACGATGGCTTGAACTATACCATCTACGTCGATGGCGTACTCAAGGAGATCGCCCCCAGCTTGGGGCAACCCGCGCCGATTCAGCCCAACACGCCGCTCTATGTGGGCCGCTCCGCCGCTCCGCGCTGGATCAAGACCCACGATGACACCAATTGGAATGG
The DNA here is from genome assembly GCA_964496595.1 of uncultured Anaerolineales bacterium. Taxonomy (GTDB): domain Bacteria; phylum Chloroflexota; class Anaerolineae; order B4-G1; family SLSP01; genus JAAAOZ01. Next base: position 24,415 of record CAZCAI010000014.1, on the reverse strand, counting down.
GTGGCGGATGGATTATGCCTTGGATCAGGATGATCTGAGGTACAAACAGCAGGCATTGGAGAGGGTCTGGGTTAATGATCTATACAACGATGAGAGCGCCAGCGCCGACGTCTGGAATACCTATGCTCATCTGTACGAGCACACTAACTACGGCGGTGAAATCTACCGCTTGACCGGTGCGATGACAACCCTGGGGGGATTCAACGACAGAGCCAGTTCCATCAGATTGGACAGCCACTCGATCCCCTTCAACGGGAAGTTGGACGACGTGCGCATCTACCGCTACACGTTCAGCGCGGATGAGGTCATCGACCTGTACGAAAGCTCCACCCGCCCGCTGGAACTGAGCTTCGATGATCCGCCGGCGTCCGAGCGGCTGCACAACACCTACGGCGGCAATCTCCACGGCAGTTGCTCCGGCGCTACGTGCCCGGACACCGGCCTGCCGGGGCGCGACAATCAGGCCGCGCGCTTCGATGGGGTAGATGACGCTGTGGCCGTGCAACTGGTCACCGATGTGACCGACAACGTCTCGCTGGCGGCGTGGGTCAAGTGGGCCGGGCCGACGGACGGCCATCAGTTCATCATCTACAACGGCAATAGCGGCGCCAGCGGATATGGGCTGCTGTTAGACCCGGGCGGCGCGCTGACCATCCTCAATGGCGGCGTCGGCTGGGGCGCCTCCACTGCCCAACTGCCCGTCGATGCGTGGCAGCATGTGGCGGCGGTCAGAGACAACGGCGCGTGGAAGCTCTACCTGAACGGGACGCAACAGACCGTCAGCGGCAATCCCATCCCCAACATCCCGGAAGGACGCACCACCATCGGCGGCAATCTGAGCGGGTCAGAGAATTTCTACGGCATGATGGATCACGCGACGATCCATCGCCGCGCGCTTTCCCCGGCCGAGGTTGTCGCGCTGATGAATGAGGCGCCGGTGCTCAACCTGCACCTGGACGAAAGGCTCGGCGCGACGACGTTCATCGATAGTTCACAAGGGGGCAATCACGGTACCTGCCACCCCTTAGCCTGTCCCCAGGCCGGCGCTAAAGGCCAAATGCGCGAGGCGGCGTCCTTCGACGGCGGATTTACCTATATCACCATTCCTAACAACGCCACGCTGAACCTGGACACCTTTAGCCTGAGCCTGTGGGTCAAGCCCACCCAAATCAAGCAGAATGAGCAGGGGCTACTTGGAAAAGGGAGCCACACGACCGGCCGGAAAGAAAACTATATGCTATTCATTCAGCCCAATTCCATGCAGGTTGGTTTCCGGGCCGGAACCGTGGACGCAGTCTACCCAGGCTACTGCCCCGACCTTTTCAACCTGGCGAGCACCAACTCCCTGAACCTCCAGCAATGGAATCACATCCTGGCGACGTTTGACGGCCGGGCGGCGCGCTTGTATATCAATGGGTCGGAATCTGGCGTCTTTGAACTGCCACCCGATCAATGGGGCGCCAGCCTCTGCCAGAACGACGCCGCCTTTGAGCTAGGTACACTCCGGAACACGTTCTTCTGGTCTTTTAGCGGCCAACTGGACGAGGCCGCTATCTACAGTCAGGCCCTGACGCGCCGCGATGCCAGAGATTTGTACGAGTACCAGGTCAGTTGGTTCGACACCACCGACAGCCATACCCTGGTAGTGGACGCGGAACCGCCCATCGTGCAGTTGGATTACGCACTCTCGCACATCCGCCCGGTTCAGGGGCAGGTGATGGCGATCACGGCCGCCGACGAGACTTCGGACGTGACGCTGGTCGAGTACCGCATCACCGGCGCGGGCTACGCGGACGAGTGGCAGACCGCCATCCAGGATGAGGCGGCCTGGACCTTTGCCATCACCACTACGACGGGTGCGTACACCATCGACCTGCGCGCGACCGACCGGGTGGGCAATGTATCCCCCGTCAACAGCATCAGAAGCCCCCTCGTGGGGACAGGCGGGGTTACGCTCAGTGTGGATAATACCCCGCCGGAGGTGCAGCTCGATAGCGCTCTGACTGAGACTGTGCTGCCCGCGCCTGAAAACACCCTTAGCTTACACGGCGCTGGACAAGACGATGGCAGCGGCCTGGACAACGTGTACACCACGCTCTTCGATCACACCGGAGTATACGTGGGCGAAACCCAAATAGCAGGGATAAGCGGGCGACAAGCGTTGCACCTGGCCCTGGATGAAGCAGTCGGCGCGACTACCTTCGCAGATGGATCCGGGAATAGATTAACGGCCACGTGTCCAGCCGGGTCGGCGACGTGTCCGACTGCCGGTGAGCCAGGCCGGGTAGGGAACGCGGCCCGCTTCGATGGCGATGACTATCTCAGCCTGGGGACGGCGGAAGAACTCCGGCTGAAAGACCGCAGCTTTACCGTGGCCGCCTGGGTCAACGGGGACGCCTTCGGCCCCGGCAGAGACCACACCATCCTGGGGACCGATCAGGCCGAAGTCAACGCCGGCCTGCACCTGATGGTGCGCGAGGACAAGCCCTACATGGGCTTTTACGGTAACGACACGCCGGGCAATACCACCCTCTCCAATGGGGAGTGGTATCATCTGGTCTGGCGCTACGATAAGTCCACGGGCGAACAGGCCATCTTCGTCAACGGCGCGCTGGACGCCTCCGATACCGGTCACGCGCCCTTCCAGGGCAGCGGGCCGGTCAACCTGGGGCGGGCGTTAAGCAGCAACTACTTCAACGGCCTGCTCGATGACGTGATAATCTATGATAGTGCCCTCTCCCCCGCGGAAATCTTGGGGATAGTGAACCTTCAGCTTCCCGGCCTTTCCTGGCATACCGTTCACCCGCTGCCGCCCGAATCGAACGGGACCTTCACCGCGCAGTTGGCGGCGCAAGATCGGCTCGGCAATGCGATCACGACCACCGCCGGCCCGCTCCGCGTGGATGGCACAGCGCCGGTTGCCGATGTCACCATCACGGAGCCGCGCGCCCAAACACTCAGCGGCGTCGGCGCCGACCGCCCGGTTATCACGGGCACGGTCAGCGAGACGCCCCGCCCGGTCAACCCCGTGTTGCACTTGCACATGGAAGAAGCGTCCGGCGCGGAGCAATTCTACGATGGCTCACGCTATCATTTCGTCGCCACCTGCCCGGCGGGGACTTGCCCCGTGGCTGGCGCACTTGGTCAGGTCGGCAGCGCAGTGTCCTTCGATGGCGTGAGTAACACCCTCCAGATCGCTCTCGTTACCCAGACCGCCGATGAAGTGTCGTTGGCTGCCTGGGTCAAGTGGGCCGGTTCCAATGGCGGCGACCAGGTCATCCTCAACCACGGCGACAGCGATGCCAACGGTTACAGCCTGAGATTGGATGCGACCGGCCAATTGCAGGTCGCCAACGGCGGCGTGGGGATCGTCCAATCCAGCCAGCACCTCACCGAGAATGTTTGGCAGCATGTCGCGGCGGTGCGCGAGGCCGGCGAGTGGAAGCTCTACCTGGACGGCGTCTCGATAGCCGTCAGCGGCAATCCTGCGCCCAACGTCCCGACGGGCAAGACGACCATCGGCAGTGACAGCGCCGGCGGGGAAAATTTCAGCGGCCACCTCGATGAGGTGCTGCTCTACGACCGCGCCCTCACCGCCGATCAAATCCATGCCATCGCGCATCCCATCAGCAGCGGCGTGAGCGCGGTCGAGATTGACTTCCTGCACGCCCAAGACCGGGACGCGCCCGACACCATCACCTGGCACGCGGTGGAACTGGCGCAGCTCGACGCGGCGTTCTCATCGTGGCGCTACACGCTTCCGGAGGGGCTGGAAGGCCCGTATCAAATCTATCTGCGCGCGCGCGACGGTCTAGGCAACACGCGCGTGATCCCCAATGTGTGGGAGGGTGAGATCGACACCCATGCCCCGCGCATCACCTTCACCCAGAGCGAACTGCTCCCCGGATATCGCCTGGTGACGTGCCGGGCGGAGGATTACAACCTGGTCGAGACGGACTTCGACTGCCCGATTGCGCCGGCCAATTGGCTGCGCACCGAAGAACAGGCGGCCTGGTATACGGCCATCTATACCAACACCACGCCCAAACTGACCCACATCGAGTCCACCGCGCTCATCATCATCACTGAAACGCTGGGCACGCTTACCGCGTGCGATCTCTTCGACAAGTGCGCCATAAGCGCCGCCGCGTCCTTCCCGCCCCCGACCAGCACCAGTCTGATTCTGTCGCCTCTGGCCGGCAGCGTCTCGACCGCTATCGTCCCGCTGACCTTGACCGGCTATATTGCGTCGCCGGATTACGTGCGGGCGCTGACGGTGACGGTTAACGGCGTTCCCGTTCTGACGGAAAATTGGTCGGTTGGCGATAACCTCACCGCCACGACGTGGATCACGACGTGGACGCCCAGCGGCGAAGGCGCGACCACGCTGCACGCCACGCTCCGCGACGGGGCCGGCAACGTGATCGCCAGCCCGACCCCGCACGTTATCTACGTGGACGCCTCGCCGCCGGCGCTCGCCTTGACGACCCCGCACATCAACGCCCAGAACTGGCAGCCGTCCGGCTACGTCACACTCCAGGGCGTGGTCACCGAGACGGTCAAGCTGGAACGGTTGGACGTGCAGGTCGAAACGCCAATTGCTTCATCATCCCTGCCCGCCGAGACCTGGCAAGCGGTTCGGCTTCCCAGCGGCGATGCCTGGCGCGGATCGGTCTACGTCGGTTCTGCGGCGCGGCCCGATGGCGACACCATCACCTTCACCGTGCGCGCGGTGGACGTCGCCGGATTCACGACGGTCATCAGCCACGCGCTGCTGGCCGATGCCACGCCGCCCGCGCCGCTTGCGGCGACGCTGGCGTATACCAACAGCCTGGGCGTGTGGACGGTCATTCAGCCGGGCGCGACCTTAGATGACGTCCTGTCGCCGACCTTGTTCATCGAGTGGCCGGCCGCCAGCGATGGCAGCGGCATCAGCCGCTACCGGGTGGGCTGGACAGAGACGCCCACGCTGACCCCCGGCCAGATCACGCAGCTAACCTCATATCCCGCTGCGGGCCGCCACGCGCAAACCATCGGCGAAGCGCGCAAGGTGTATGCGCACGTAGTCACGGAGGATAATTATGGCAACCAGACCAGCCAGAGCTTCGGCCCGGTCTACGTGGATACCATCCACACGCCCGACTATGCGCCGCTGGCAGATGCGCCGGCGGACGTCTATCGCGGCTGGATGAACAGCGGCTGCACGCTGCTCGGCGTGGATCGGCGCGCGAACGAACGCGCTTCAAACGCCTCGCTCGATCAGCCGCAGAAATTCTACGCCACGTGGAACGATGAATCGCTGCGCCTGACCTGGATGGGCGCGGATTGGGACTATGACGGCGACCTGTTCATCTACCTCTCCGCGCCGGGCGTCGGCGCGACCACGGCCTACCATCCATTCACGCCGACGCGCGCGATCACCTTGCCGGCGCCGGTCAATTATCTGATCTGGGTGCAGGACAGCGAGGCCGCCAGGTTGTTGGCCTGGAACGACGGCGCGCAAAACTGGCAGGCCACAACGTCCGAATTCATCTACCGCTTCGACGCACCCTACACCGACTTGAGCATTCCGTTTGCCGCGCTGGGCATCACGGACCCCAATAACACAGACCTGGGGCTGCTGGCCTTAGCCGCCGAGGAGGATCAAATGCGCTTCTGGGCCACCGCGCCCGCGCGCAACGTCGTCAACAGCGCCTGGGCCGCCGACGCCCTCCAATCCGAACTCAGAACGGTCGGGGGCTATGGCAACCCGACGCGCGCGTACAACGTACAACTCGGCGCGGGCGTCTGTCCAAATCAAGGGGTGTTCTCAGAGGCCGATGTGACCATGCGCTTGAGCGCGCGCCCGGTCGGTTATGAGGTGATCACCTACGACGATGGCTGGCTTACGGAGCAGGGCGACCTGCTGCGCGCGGCCATCGGCGATGGTGAGACGGCGGTCTATCAGCTTGATCTGACCAATGAAGGCCAGACGCTCGCGACCAACGTCACGGTGGTGATCACAGCCAGCGAGTTGCGATTGGATAACGCCACGTCGTTAGGCAACTATCTGTGGCGCGATGTGCTCTATCTGGGGAATATCTCGCCGGGCGCGCGCAAGACCGTCACCTTTAGCGGCACGGTCGCCTTCAATGTCGATAATACGGATGAAATCAGCGGGTTCGTCAGCGTGGACGCGCGCCTCGCGTACGATCGCTCGGCCTATATAGGAGAGCCGATTCACACCCACGCGCTCGTTCACCGCATCGACTACCATCCGCCCAGCTACGTGGAGATCTCCCAGCCGCGCACGCTGATCGGCCTGGGGGTCAACCAGATCAAGGGCGTGGTGCATGACGAGAGCGCGGTGCCCAAGATCACCCTGGAGGTGCAGGCGCCGGGCGGGGATCTTGCGACGATAGATTGCTTCGATTTTGATACGACCACGTCCGAGGGGGCCTGGTCGTGCAATTTGGACGTGGGAACGAACGCCGCTAACGACGACATCTTCAAGCTGCGCGCGCGCGCGACGGATCGCCTGGGGCAAGTCAGCGCGTGGACGCGCTGGCTCACCTTGACGGTCGATACGCAACCGCCGACCCTCGACTTAGACGCCGCGACGGTATCGGCGTTGCGTGATGGCTGCCTGGCCGCCGGTGAGACGCGCCTGTCCGGGCAATTGGGCGATAATCGCCTCGCCGGTGACGTGCAGGTGTGCCAGCCGGATGGGCAAGTTTGCACCCGCGCGGAGCTTACCCTCGATACCCAAACCGTAACGCAAACCGTCTTCATCTACGACGATGCGCCCACGACGTCCATCCCGATAGGCAGCGCCAATGCCTGCGAGGGTGGCGCCCTGATCGAGCGCACCTTCGTCGTCAGCGACAGCTTCAGTGTCGCCAGTGTCAAAGTGGGTTTCAACGCTGACCTGGCTTATCGCAACACGCTGCTGGCGGCTTTGACCTCGCCCTCTGGCCGGCAGGTCATCTTGCACTATCCCCTGGGGTATCCGGGACGCAACCTGGATGTCACGTGGGACAACGCGGCCTGGAACATCCTCTTTAACGAGAAATCGCCCCACAACACCGCCGCCCCGTACTACGAGAACGCGCGCCGCCCCGATCAAGACATCAATCTCCTCTTCGGCGGCCAGAGCGCCCAGGGGACGTGGCGGTTGACCCTCTGCGAGTATGATTCCCTGGCGGTCGCTAACGGCGTCTACAATCACAGTCGCCTGATTCTCACCACCGACCGGCTCCCGGCCAACACCCGCGCCAGTTGGCGTTACAGCCTGCCCTCCGTGGAGAATCATGACGGCGTGACGCGGACGTTGACGTTGCACGGCCTGGATAGCGGGGACAATCGCAGCGCGCCGCTGAGCCTGACCTTCCAGGTGGATACCGTCCCGCCGGCCATCACCTACGTGACGCATACCGCCGTGCTGCGGCCCGGCGATCCTTTCTATATCGGCGGAGTGGTCAGCGATAGCCGGGGCATCCGGGCCATGCAAATCAGCGGCCTCGCGCCGGGGCAGGGCGCCGTAGCCGACGTCATCCCGCTGGACTACGATCCCGCCATCGGCGCCGGTCGCGACCGCGCTACGTGGGCCTACACCGCGACCCGCCAACTCACGCAGCCCGGCGACTATGCCCTGTGGATCGAGGCGGTGGATGAGGCGGGCAATCGCAGCACGTTCGGGCCGTTGGCCGTGGAAGTTCTGGCCCCTTGGCACATCTCCAAAGCTGTCACCCCGGCCCAGAACGTGCTGCCGGGCAGCATCGTGACCTACACGCTCACGATGTACAACGATCACCCCGAAACTATCGCCACGACCACCATCACGGATCCCCTACCGGCGGCGGTTACGCCTTTGGCAACCGTGCAAGGCCCCGAATTCACCCTGTCGCCCGCGCGCGTCCTGGCCTGGCCGTCGTTCCCGTTGGCCGCGTATGATTCGACTGTGCTGCAATTCACCGCCCGCGTCACCACCAACCTTGCGTATTTGGGGGCGTCCGTGGGCAACACGGCCTACTTCAGCAGCGAGGAGACCAGTGGCGCTTCGAAAGAGGCCAGCTTCCGCATTAGCCAGGCGATTAACATCCTCAGCCCGCAGGCGAGCCAGCGCTTTACGGCGACCAACGGCGTCAGCGTGACCGTGCCTGTCGCCATCGTCACGCCGCTCACCCTGCCGGATGAGGGCTACTGGCGGCTGGCCGTCGATGGTCAGACCGTCATCAGCTCGGTGCTGACGACTACGACCACCGCTCCGCTAGGCGTGGGCGCCCGCGTCATCAGCGCCACGCTCTACACGACGGAGCATCAAGTGCTCGGCGCGGACGCAGTCCGTGTGGACGTCATCTCTCCCTGGCGGCGGGTCTATCTGCCGCTGCTGATGCGCGGGGGCGGTGCGCGCCGGTGAACAGCGCTCTTCCAGAACAACCCCAGCCAGCGGATCTTCCGCTTCTTGGACGAAGAAGATGGTCTGGGAGGCAGCCTTCAATTGCTGGCCTCCCTGCCGCCCGGCCCCTTCATCGCCGCGTGGCTGCGCCTGGCCCGAGGGCGATATGGTCATTGAGATAGAAGAGGGATCGGCAGTGGAGAACAACCAAGGACATTGGAAGCGAAGAGCATTGATGATCGTTTTGGTCATCGGCGGGTTAGTAGCGGTATGTTTGTGTTGTTGTATAGTATCTGCGGCGCTGGATGGCAGCGGGTTGAGGGTAGGATCCCCTGGATTGGGCACCCAGGTTTGCGTAGGCGCGGCGACCACGCCCCACCTGCAGGTTGGCGTCGCCTGGTACTCGCCCCTTTCCAGCTATAGAGGCCCGCTCGCCCTTTCCCCGTATGCGGTCTGCATCGACGTGTCTTGGCTGAAGACGCGATCTCTCTCAGGGGAGTGGATGTTTCCTCCGTGAACCGCAATCCTACCCACTTGGCTCGAAGGCGATGGCGCTGCATCATTGCTTGCCGCCAGCGCGAGGTTGCGGTCTCATGGAGATTGCCCTATACTGAGATTAGGAGAAATAATGAACAAAGTCCATCACATCAAACAAATGACGGAGAGGAACTGGAACCATGAGTGTTAGCAAAGCAACCGTGTATATCGAGACCTCCATCATTAGCTATCTAACCGCGCGTTTGAGTCGTGATTTGATCATTGCCGCCAACCAACAACTCACCCAGGAGTGGTGGCGCGAGCGGCGCAACGATTTTGAAATCTACATTTCGCAACTGGTACTTGAGGAAATCCAGGGCGGCGATCCGGTCGCTGCAACAGAACGGTTGCAAGCCGCCTCGAAGATTCCGAGACTCGTGCTCAATGAAGCAGCGATAACGTTAGCGGAACGGTTAGTCCAAGGAGGACCTTTGCCGCACAAGGCCAGTGCGGATGCTTTGCATATTGCGATTGCTACCACGCATGGTGTGGAGTATTTGCTTACCTGGAACTGTAAACACCTAGCTAATGCGGTTTTGCGTAAGCAGGTGGAGCGTTTATGCCGTGTCGCAGGGTATGAACCACCAACGATTTGCACACCGCAAGAGTTATTAGAAAGAGAGGAATAAGAAAATGTGGGAAGATCCAATTGTTGCTGAAGTGCGCCAGGCACGCGAAGCCTACGCAAAAAAGCATAATTATGATTTACGGGCTATGTATCGAGATTTAAAAGCGAAGGAAAATACTGAACCGGGGGAAAAAGCTTCACTATCTCCGAAGCTCATTCAAACCGAGGAACAAACGCCCATCCGATTAAACCTGGCCAATTCAACTGCATAGATTGCAACATCTTTGTCGTAATTGAACGTGCGGGCTAAGTTATGGCGGCGCCAGAGCCACGCTGTGTTAACACAATAATTTACATTAAACAAAACGGAGGCAACTAAATGAACACCACTATCGAAGAAAAAAAGCAACCCTTAGCCAAGGCAGCGAAGATCGCGACGGGCGCGGTGGGCGCCGTGGCCGCGCTGCCTTTCGTCGCGGCCAGCGGCTGGATTCTGTACAGCAACGCGGCCGTTAATCACAAGATGCCGTTGCCCAAGGCCATCGACGCGGAGCGCCACAACTTCTTCGGGAAGACCACAGGGCACCTCAGCGTCTACCGCGATACCGGCGGATCGGGGCGCCCGCTGCTGCTCCTGCACAGCGTCAACGCCGCCGCGTCCGCCTACGAGATGCGCCCGCTCTTCGAGCACTATCGCGGCGCGCGCCCGGTCTGGGCCTTGGATCTGCCCGGCTTCGGCTTCTCAGAGCGCACCGATCGCGTCTACACGCCGATGCTCTATGAGCACGCGATCCTGGACACCTTAGATAAAATTGGGGAGCTGGCGGATGTGATCGCGCTCTCGCTGGGATGCGAGTTCGCGGCGCGCGCGGCCCTCACCCATCCCGACCGCTTTCACTCGCTCACGCTGATCTCGCCCAGCGGCTTCAATTCCGGCGAGGGCGAGCGCGCCTCCCAGCGCGCGGGCCAACAGGAGATCGGCGAATCCATCCATCGCGCCCTGGCCTTCCCGCTCTGGGCGCGCCCGCTCTTCGATCTGATCGCGACGAAGCGGAGCATCGAGTTCTTCCTCGCGCAGAGCTTCGTCGGCGAGCCGGCCCCTGGGATGATCGCCTATGATTACATCAGTGCTCACCAGCCCGGCGCAGAACATGCCCCGCTTTACTTCCTCAGCGGGCAACTCTTCACCCGCGACGTGCGCGAGCGCATCTACGCCCAGGTGACGATCCCCACGCAGGTGCTCTACGACCGCGACGCCTTCGTCGGCTTCGAGGCGCTGCCCGCCTTCCTCGAGGCGCACGATAACTGGCGCGCCGTCCGCATCACCCCGACGCTGGGCCTACCGCACTTCGAGAAATTAGAAGAGACTGTAGAAGCCTTAGAGGCATTCTGGAGCTAGTTCAGAGAAACGAGGCGCGCCTCGATTGGCAAACACAACGCACAGGGCACAAGAATCCCTTACGTTCTACGCAATACGTCCCGCGCGCCAATCAACTCAACTGAAATATACCAGCGTTCGCGCAAGGAGATCATCCAAATGAACACCACATCCACCAAAAACTGGCACATCGCCCAATGGCCGTTCCTGGCCTGGGCCGAGACCGTGATCAAAGTCATCGCCCTGACCATCGCCATTCTGGGAACGATTCGCGCCCTCAGCGCGGGCGCCTTCGCCTTCCCCGGCGGCCTCCGTCTGGCGCAGTTCATCGTGCAGGTGATCCTGGCTCTGGGCCTGGTCGCCGCCATCTTCGACCGCCTCATTGAGCGCGAGATCATCGCGATGGCCTTCGTCATCCTCAACAACCTCGGCCACTGGGGGATGGCGCTGGCCTTAGCCACAACGGCGGCCCCCGGCGTTCACCTGAGCGCCTTCGCCGCGCTAATGTTGCTGGGCGATCTGGTAAAGTTGGTCTTCCTCAAAGTGCACGATTTTCGCGTCCGCGACGCGCCCCCGGCCGCGATGTACGGCCTCACCCTTTTCTACGTCGCGGGCTACGCCGTGCTCCTCATCCTGCAAGCCCTCCAATAACACCGCAAGTAGCGAGCGAGATAAAAAGTCGGGGGATGGGGAGATGTCCGTCCGCTTGGCACGCCGCGCCATCTGCGGTATGATGAGGCGCGTATGAGCCTCCCAAAACGACGTGCAACCGCCTATCGCATCGCGGGCGTGGCGCTGCTGCTGAGCCTGCTCTTCGGGCAGATGGCGACCAGCAGCCGCCGGAAATCCGCCGCCTTTGACGAGACCTATCACCTCGTCTCCGGCTACGCTTATCTCCACACGGGCGATCCCCGCCTGAGCTGGGAGCACCCCCCCGTACCGCAAGCTTTAGCGGCGCTCCCCCTGATCCGCCGCGCCGACCTCGCCCCCTTCCCGACCGCTCATCCCGGCTGGCACGAGGGGGATGCCGAGGCTTTTGTGGACGAGTATCTCTGGGTGGATAACGCCGCGCGCGCGCCCGATCTGATATGGGCCGGGCGCGCGCCGCTGATGCTGCTGACCGCCGCCTTCGGCCTGGCGCTCTTCTTAGCGCTGCGCGCCTGTGTCGGCGAGCCGGCCGCGTGGATCGGCCTGACGCTCTTCGCGCTCGATCCCAACATCATCGCCAACGGGCGCCTCATCAGCAACGACCTGGCCGTCGCCGGATTTATGTTCCTGGCAGTGTGGCGACTGGGCGTCTACCTGCGCAAGCCCTCGCCGTTTCGCCTCATCCTCACCGGCGTGATGGCCGGGCTGGCCGCCGGAAGCAAAGCCACCGCCGCGCTGATTATCCCCATCTTCTTCCTGCTGGCGCTGATTGTGCCGGATGAGGGGCCAGATCGCCGCCTCACCTGGTGCAGCTTTGGGCGTCGCCTCTTAGCGATGATGGGCATGGCGGGCGTGGCCGCGATCACGCTGTGGGCCATCTTCGGCTTCGAGGTCGGCCCGCTGACGCCCGGCGGCCTCCCCATCCCCGCGCCGACCTACGTGAGCGGCCTGCCCCGGATGATGCAGCGGATCGCGCGCGGCACACCGACCTATCTGCTGGGACGGACGAGCGATACGGGCTGGTGGTACTACTTCGGCCTCACGTTCCTGCTGAAGACGCCGCTGCCCACGCTGATCTTGCTCGCGGGCGGCATCGCGAACGCGGTTCGACGCCCGCGCGAGACGGCGATCTGGTGGCTCCCCGCGCTCGTCTATCTGCTCGCCGCCTCGACCAGCACTCTGCAGATCGGCTACCGCTATATTTTGCCCGTGCTCTGCTTCGCTATCGCCCTGGCCGCGAGTCCATTTCGGCGCTGGCCCCGCGCGCGCTGGCCGCGGGTCGGCCTGGGGCTGCTGGGCCTCTGGCTGATTGCAAACGCCGCGTGGACCTACCCGCATCACCTGAGCTTCGCCAACGAGGCCGTCGGTGGGCCGCGCCGAAGCTGGCGTCACTTCGCCGATATGAACGTCGATTGGGGTATGGATCTGGTCGCGCTGCGCGAGTATGAGGCCCAACATCCCGATGAAGAGCTAAATTTGGCTTACTTCGGCAGCGCCTATCCTGCGGCCTACGGCGTGACGGCGCGGCTGCTGCCGAGCTTCTCGCGCGCCCTGGCCGGCCCGACCTATCACGCCTACAACGCGCACACGCCGCCGCCGGGCGCCTACGCCATCAGCGCCACCAGCCTCCACCTGGGGTTGCTCTACGAGGGGCAGGATATGTACGCCTACTTCCGCGCGCGCGAGCCGGACGCCCGCGCCGGCGGCTCGATCCTCATCTACCGCGTGGATTATCCGCCGGAGACGCCCGTGGATCGCGTTGTCGTGATCGGGCCATCGGTGTGGCGGCTCTCGCCGGAGGCGTTGGGGTGGCATCCGGGTCATCAGTTGGTCGCCAAGTGGAGCGCGGAGCGGAGCTTCATCCTGCCCGCGGAAGGGCCGGCGCACTACGTCGTCGAGCGCGAGATCCCCGACACACCCGCGATCCGCGCGGCGCTGCGGGGCGAGGATCCGCGCCAAATTGTAGCGTCGTTGCCCGCGTCACCGCCCGCGACCACGCCGGATGGCGTCGAGGTGCTGTGGCCCGCGCGCTTCGAGGGCGGGCCGGAGCTGATCGGCTGGGAGATGGCGAACGCTAACATCAAGCCGGGCGATGCGATTGGACTGCTCACCCGGTGGCGCGTGACCGCTCCCATACCATCGCCGCCATTGGCCGCCTTCGTGCATCTGATGGATGAGGCTAACGCGGACGGCGCGCCCGTCGCGCAATGGGATGGCTGGCCCGCCGCGCTGCTGGGCCTGGAGCCGGGCGACGTGCTCATCTTCGAGCACACCATCGCCACGCCGGCCACGCTCGCGCCCGGCGAGTATCCCCTTTACATTGGCATGTACCGGCCGCCGCGTGGCCCGCGCTTGCCCGTCGCCGGGGCGGATCGGTTGCGCCTGACGGTGGTGGAGGTTGGGGGTGGGGATTAGGGGTTGGAAGTTGGATAGTTGGAAAATGGAGGTTGGATATGGAAAGTGAGCGGATTACTGCGGAGAATCGGGAAGAGGAACTGCGCTTCGATCCAGAGCGACGGGAGAAGGCGGAGGCGTACGCGCGGATCAACCGGCGCTGGATGTTCGTCGAGTTGGGGCTGAGCTTCGCGCTGATCATCGGTTTCTGGGCCAGCGGCCTCTCGCAGGCGCTGAAGAGCTTCTGGATCGAGGCGGGGATGGGCGCGCCGGCGGCCCTGGTCGCGGCCTACGTCGGCACGCTGATGATCGGCGGCGCAGTGGCGACGCTCCCGCTCAGTTGGTGGCGCGGATTCGTGCTGCCCCATCGCTTCGGCCTGAGCACGCAGACGTTGGGCGCGTGGGTCATCGATCAACTCAAGATGTTGGGGTTGGAGCTACTGCTGGGGCTGCCCATCGCCGAGGTCATCTACTGGCTGTTGCGCTCGGCCCCGACGACGTGGTGGTTGTGGGCCGCCGCCTTTATGATCCTCGTCGGCGTGGTGCTCAGCGGGCTGGCGCCCGTGCTCATCGTGCCGCTCTTCTACGATCTGACGCCGCTGGAGGACGAGGAACTGACGCGGCGCATCAAAGCGCTGGGAGAGCAGGCCAACACGCGCATCGTTGGCGTCTACACCATCGATCTGAGCCGGCGCACGACCGCCGCCAACGCGATGGTGATGGGCCTGGGTGCAACGAAACGCATCGCGCTGGGAGATACGCTCTACGAGGAGTTCGCGCCGGAGGAGATCGAGACCATCGTGGCGCACGAGTTAGGCCATCAGGTGCACCACGACTTGGAGTTGGGCATCTTAGTGGAAAGCGCGCTGACGCTCGGCGGGATGTACGCCGCGCATCGCGCGCTGTTGTGGGGCATCGCGCGCTTTGGCTTCGCGGGCCTGGGGGATGTGGCCGCGATGCCGTGGCTGATGTTGGTCGCCACGGTCTTCTCGCTGGCGACGATGCCCCTGATCAACGCTTACTCTCGGTGGCGCGAGCGCTTAGCCGATGATTTCGCCGTGCGCACCACCGGCAAGCCACAGGCCCTCGCCAACGCCCTCACCCGTTTGGGCGATCAAAACCTGGCGGAGGCGGAGCCGCCGCAATGGGAGGTGTGGCTCTTCTACAGCCATCCGCCGCTCGCCACGCGCATCGAGCGCATCACGGAATTTCAAATGGCGGCGTGACCTAATTAACGGCGGCGCCGGCGGGGGATCACAATCCACAAGATGATGTAGGGAACCAGGCCCGGCAATCCACCCGGCAAGAGCAGGATGATAAAGAGCAGTCGGAACCAAAAGGGGCTGATGCCATAAAAGGCCGCAAATCCGCCACAGACGCCGGCGACGATACCGTTTTGACGTCGTAATTTGTGCTCACTGGTCATTTGTATCCTCCTTGAGAAATAAGTTGAAAGTTAAAAGTTGTCGAAAGTCAAAAGTCGAAAGTCTAATGTCTGATTATACCGGGGCAATGCCCCTCACTCTCTATTACGTGAGGATACCTCGCAAGTTGCATCGCTTGTTTCTGACCTTCTGGGAAGGAAAAACCTGTCATTTAGGCGTTTACAGGAAAATAGACCTTCCGGTAGAGACGCAAGATTTTGCGTCTCTACAATAAACATGGGTGTTTTTGGAAGGTTTTAATTTCTGGAACCCCCTTATTGCGCCCTTGTGCTCCAGGCAGGATCATGTACAATTACAAATTGATTTAATGCAGAGCAAGTATCCGGGGAGGTGCTAAGATGCAATCTCATGATCCCATCATTCCGCTCATCGCTATCGTGGGGCCGACGGCGGTTGGGAAGACCAATTTGGCCGTGACGGTCGGGCCGCAATTCGATGCGGAGATTGTCTCGGCGGATTCGCGACAGTTCTATCGCTATATGGAAATCGGCACGGCCAAGCCCACGCCGGCGGAGCGCGCGCGGGCGCCCCATCACCTCGTCGATATCGCCGATCCCGATGAGACGGTGGGACTGGCGCAATTTCTCCAGGCGGCCCGCGCGGCCATCCACGACATCACGGCGCGCGGCAGACGTCCATTTCTCGTCGGCGGGACGGGGCAGTATGTCCGCGCGCTGCTGCGAGGCTGGCAGGTGCCGGAGATCTCCCCCGATCCCGCCCTGCGCGAGCGCTTAGAGCAGGAAGAGGCGGCCCATCCCGGCGCGCTGTGGGAGCGTCTGATGAAGCTGGACCCCGACGCCGCCGATTTTATTCATCCCAACAACATCCGGCGCATCATTCGCGCGTTGGAGGTCACGATGAAAGGCGATCAGAGCTTCTCCGAGCTGCGCCGTCACGAGCCGACCCCTTATCGCGTCCTGAAGATCGGGCTGACGATGGAGCGCGAGGAACTCTACGCGCGCGCGGACGCGCGCGTAGATGCGATGATGGAGGCCGGTCTGCTCCAGGAAGTCAAACAACTACTCGCCAGGGGCTACGGCTGGGATCTGCCGGCGATGTCGGCGCTGGGCTACGCACAATTTCGTCCCTATCTGGAGGGCAAAGCGACGTTGGATGAGGTTATCGAACACATCAAGGTGGACACGCACGATTTCATCCGGCGGCAATACACCTGGTTCAGCCTCAACGCCCAGGACATTCACTGGTTGGATGCCACTCAGCACCCGGCCGATCACGCCATCCCGCTGATCCAGGCCTTCCTCACCGGGCGGCAGCCTGCTTAATTCACGGAACTCCACTACGTTTCGTGCCGTACTACGAACTGTATTAGAATCCCCTTAGAATTTAGCACTCTCGCCCCTAGAGTGCTTAAAAATCCTTGACACTGAAAAAAAGCATGTTATTATAATAGATGTGTTTAGCACTCGAATCCCCTGAGTGCTAATGAATGCTAACCGATGTATTCAAGTGATCAACAAACTACAGTAATTGGAGGTAAAAAGTATGAGCGTTAAGATTCGACCCCTTGGCGATCGTGTCGTCGTTGAACCCATCGAAGAAAATGAGATGACTTTTGCAGGCGGCGAGCTGGTCTTGCCCGATACGGCGAAAGAGAAGCCGCAGCAGGGTAAGGTGCTGGCCATCGGCCCAGATGTCATCACGGAAGATGAAGAGGGCAACGTGATCGGCATTCAGGAAGGCGATGTGGTGATTTACGCGAAGTACGCGGGCACCACCTTCAAGTCCCGCCGTGGCGAGGAAATGCTGATCCTGCGCGAGGACGACTTGCTCGGCATCATCGAGCTATAGCCTTAAGGCTGACAATTTTACGAGTCGTAAGTCACAAAGCACGAATTACGAAATAGAACCAACATAGGAGGAATTTGAGAATATGGCTAAGCAATTAAAGTTCGGTACTGAAGCCCGTTCGTCCCTGAAAGCAGGTATGGACGTGCTTGCCAATGCAGTCGTGACCACACTCGGCCCCAAGGGGCGCAATGTGGCGCTGGATAAGAAGTGGGGTTCCCCCACCATCACCCACGACGGTGTGACCGTGGCGAAGGAAATCGAGCTGGAGAAACCCTTCGAGAATATGGGCGCGCAGCTCCTCAAAGAGGCCGCCACCAAGACCAACGACATCGCCGGCGACGGTACGACGACCGCGACCTTGTTGGCGCATATCTTGATCGAAGAAGGTATGAAGAACGTGGCCGCCGGCGCGAACCCGATGCTCCTCAAGCGCGGCATTTTAGCCTCCGCTGAGAAGATCTCCAACACGCTGCGTGATGCTTCCGTGCCCGTCGAGACTGAGGCCGACATCGCGAATGTCGCCGCCATTTCCGCGCAGGATAAGGAAATCGGCGAGTTGATCGCCGAAGTGATGTCCAAAGTCGGGAAAGACGGCGTCATCACGGTTGAGGAGTCCAAGGGTCTCGCTTTTGAGAAGGAGTACGTCGAGGGTATGCAGTTTGATCGTGGCTACATCAGCCCCTACTTCGTCACCGATACCGAGGCGATGGAAGCTGTGATCGAAGATGCGTACATTTTGATCCACGACAAGAAGATCTCCGCTGCTCAGGACCTCGTGCCGATTTTGGAGAAACTGGTGCAGAAGGGCGTCCGCAACTTGGTGATCCTCGCCGAGGATATCGACGGCGAAGCGCTGGCGACGTTGGTCGTCAACAAGCTGCGCGGCTTGCTCGAGGTGTTGGCCATTAAGGCGCCGGGCTTTGGCGACCGCCGCAAGGCTATGTTGCAGGATATCGCCACACTGACCGGCGGGCACGTCATCACCGAGGAAGAAGGGCGCAAGTTAGAGAGCGCCACACTCAACGACCTGGGCCGCGCCGACAAGGTGATCTCCACCAAAGAGGACACCACCATTGTCAACGGCCAGGGCGAGGAGTCCGCGATCCGCGCGCGCATCGAGCAGATCAAGGCCGAGATGGAAGCTTCCACTTCCGATTACGACCGCGAGAAGTTGCAGGAACGCCTGGCCAAGTTGGCGGGCGGCGTGGCCGTGATCCGCGTGGGCGCAGCGACGGAGACCGAGCTGAAAGAGAAGAAGCATCGCGTCGAGGACGCGCTGAGCGCGACCCGCGCGGCCGTTGAAGAGGGTATCGTCCCCGGCGGCGGCGTAGCGCTGCTGAACGCTATCGCGGCGTTGGACGGCTTCGAGATGACCTTCCCCGATGAGCAGACCGGCGTCAAGATCCTGCGCAAAGCGCTGGAGATGCCGATCCGCAAGATCGCCGAGAACGCCGGCGAGGATGGCGCGGTGATTTTGGCCGAGGTTCGCAATCGGCAGAAGAATGAAGGCAACGACCACATCGGCTACGATGTGATGACCAATGAGTACATCGATATGCTCAAAGCCGGCATCATCGATCCCGCGAAGGTGACGAAGGGTGCGCTGCTGAACGCGGCGTCCGTGGCGGCGATGGTGCTCAGCACCGAGGCGCTCATCACCGACATCCCCGAAGAGGAACCACCTATGCCCGCAGGCGGTCCCGGCGGCATGGGCGGGATGGGCGGATTCTAAGTTAACTAACGCCCCCGCTAATCAAAAAATAACAGCCCCCGATAGATATCGGGGGCTGTTTTTGTAAACGTGGATTTGATAATTACTGGTTTCGCTCTGGGTGTTGGACTAAAAACCTTTCAATTTCAATTTGGAGTGGGCGCGAGCTGCGGCTTTGCCTTTATCTGTTAACGTCCACATGCGCAGGTCTTTGCCTCGCCCACACACTTGGCTCATCGGGCAGCGCTCGCATCCACTGACGCATTGATTTGCCTCGACGAGATACCCCCGCCGAGCCAGTTGCTCCGTCGCCAAAGTGACAAGGGATTCCGAGGCGCCTAACGCCTCCGCTAATTCACGTTGTGTCTGAACCGCGCCGCTATCTAATAATGCGAGGAATCTTTGGAGCACGTTATCCTCCTATCCACGATCCAACCTGGTAGACTAAAATACCTGCCGATAATGAAATAGCCAACAACACCCCTAAATTGATCAAAGGCCACTTCCAAGAATGCGCCTCCTGCCAGAAGGCCACCACGGTGGCCACGCACGGCACAAAGAGCATCTGCACCACCAAGAAGGCCAACGCCGCCGGCCAGGAGATCACCGTAGGCAATGTGATGCTCAAATCGCCATAGAGAATGCCCAATGTCGCGATGGTATTCTCTTTCGCCACGAAGCTACTGATTAAGGCGACCATAAAGGGCCACGGCAGGCCCATCAACTCGCCCACCGGCGCCATCCAGCGCCCAACCTGGGCCAGATAGCTCTCCATCACATCCCCGCCGGAGGGAAAATATGAGAGCACCCAGATGATCAGCGAAGCGATCAGGATCACGGAGCCGGCCTTTTGTAAGAAGGCCACGATGTTTTGCCAGACATAGAGCGCAATCGTGCGCGGATTGGGCAGGTGATAAAGGGGCAACTCCATAATAAACGCCGCCTGTTCTCCTTCAAAGATGAAGTGATGGAAGAAGATCCCCAAACCCGCCAGCACTACGAGATTTAAGACGACGAGACCCCACGCCACCCATCCGGCAGCATTTCCAAAGAAAACCGCAGCCAACATCGTGACGACGGCCATCTGCGCGGTACACGGGATCAACGGCGCAATCATCATCGTCAACAGGCGCCCCCGCCAGGTCTCAATAATGCGCGCCCCCAAGATCGCGGGGACGTTACAGCCAAATCCCAAGAGCAAAGGCATAAAACTCTTTCCGTGCAGCCCCATCAGATGCATAAAACGGTCCGTGAGATAGGCGGCGCGAGCCATATAACCTGTATCTTCTAAAAATCCTAATACAAAAAAGAAAATAATCAAGATCGGCAGAAATGTGATCACCATGCCAGCTCCGCCGATTATCCCATCGGCCAGCAAGTCCCCGGCCCAGATGGGCGCGCCGGCCTCGATGAGGAATTGGTTCGCCATCCCGCCAATCTGTGACATGCTTTGCTCCAGCCACTCGAGAATCGGCGTGCCGACGCTATAGGTCAGCCAGAAAACGAGGCCGAGTACAGCGATCAAGGCGCCCGTGCCCCACAGCGGATGCGTGAGCCACTGATCCAGACGCGCCGTCAGTCCCACTTGGCCCACCTTTGGTCGCTCCACAGCTTTATGGATCAAATCCACGATCCACTCATAGCGAGCGCCGGCAATATCTAAGATAGCATCCTCGTGCTCGTGTAACAGGCAGTGGATGCGCGACCAAATATCCCCAGGCAGCGCCGCCTGCATCATCGCGATCATCTCCTCATCACCCTCCAGGAGTTTGAGCGCGACCCAATCCGGCGGATAGGGTTCGGGCGTCTGATTGGCGATCAACGCGACGATCTCTTTCAGTACCGATTGATGCGCCGGCAGGATGGTGGGACGGCGCGGGCGATAATCAAGCTTTTCCTGCGATAGCTCGATAACAGCATCCAAAATCTCGCGCACCCCACAATTTTTAGCCGCGCAGGTCGGCGCCACCGGGATGCCTAAGGCGCCTTCTAACACCTCCGGCTGGATATAAATGCCTTCCTGTTCTGCAACATCCATCATATTCAGCACGAGCACAACAGGCGCAGGCAACAAGATCAACTCCGAAAGCAGATACAAGCTCCGCTCCGGGATCGCCGCATCCACCACAGCGACGACTACATCTGGCTGTTGACGGATGATATAATCGCGCGCGATCCGTTCCTCTTCGGAGTTTGCGGTTAAGCTATACGTGCCAGGCAAATCCACAATCTCGAAGTTATAGCCTTCGTAGGCACACTGGCCGATCTTTTGCTCGACGGTCTTACCCGGCCAGTTGCCTACGTGCTGACTCAATCCCGTCAAGAGGTTGAAAATGGTGGATTTGCCCACGTTGGGCTGGCCGGCTAACGCTATCGTCAGCGACGTGGTGGCCGGCTCCTCGCCAATCTGCTGGTTAGGTTCAGCGATTGACACGAAGATCCTCCCTCATATCCACGGGATGAACAAGCACGCGCTGCGCCTCACCGCGTCCCAGCGCCACCTGCGTGCCCCGCAAAGCCACAATCATCGGCCCAAAACCGGCGTTGCGACGCACCGTGACATGCACCCCCGGCGTGAAGCCCAACGCCGCCAGACGCGAGACGAATCGACGACCACCGTGTAATTCCCGAACCAACGCATTTTCTCCTGATTTTAATTCTGCTAATGGCATCACTCTTATCTCCTATATTAAATTGATTACGCTTCGACCTCAATCCATACAGCCCGACCGATATGCGGCGGGACACAGATTTCAGATGCGCCGATCTGTACCACCGTGCCATTTTCCTCCTGGCGGATGATATACCCTTTGGTCTCCGGCAACAAACCCATCTCCTGGACACTGCGCAATAAGGATCTCGACTCCGGCGCGATACGTGTGACACGTCCGTGCGCGCCCGGCGCTACATCTTTGAGGGCCTGATCCGGAGGGCGCTTCGAGAACGGGGGGATCGGGCCGCCATGCGGGCAGTGCGCCGGCTCGCCCAAGAAGGCCGCCAGGCGCTCGGTTACCATCTCCGAGGCCGCGTGCTCCAACTCGCTGGCGATCTCGTGCGCCTCACCCCAGGGAATCTCCAGTACATCGGTGAGAAATCGCTCCCACAATCGATGGCGGCGCAGCAAAGAGGCCGCGATTTGTTCCCCGCGCTCCGTCAACGTCACGCCACGATAAGGATGATAGATCAACCATCCCTGATCAGCCAGCTTCTTCACCATCTCGTGGACAGAAACGGGGGAGAAATTGAAGTACTCGCCCAGTTTAGAGAGCGCTACGGGCGTCTCTGCATCCACCCGCAAGCGATAAATTGCCCCCAGATATGCTTCCGCTCGCTCTCGAATCAATCATCCCCCTCGTCTCGTAAGTTAAAGCTAATTTTATAAGGTGCACCTTAAGATTAACTGTATTATAACGATAACTATACGAGAGTCAAGTAATAAAAATCGGGGGACCAACGAAGATGTTCCGGGGATTGAATAGAGCTTGGCGGCGCCATCGTACCATCCCCAATCCGTAATGGTGCAGAAAAGTCTGTGAGTCTTCCATAAATGCGCGCATCTTCGCTGCTTTGGCGTTGTCCGGGGAGTTGTCCGGCGAAATCCACAAGACCATTCCCCTTACGCCTTCTTTACTGCGTGTCCGCCAAACTGATTCCGCATCGCGGCGAGCAGTTTGGCCGCGTAGCTCTCCTCCTGGCGGCTGACGAAGCGCGCCTGGAGCGCCGCTGTGATGACCGGCGCGGGCACATCCAGGTCGATGGCCTCGAAGACCGTCCACCGGCCCTCGCCGCTATCGGCCACCCAGTCTTTGATGTCGAGTAGGGCGGGATCCTCCTGGACGGCCTCCCGATGGATCAGGCCGGTGGGGCCTTCGATTTGCGGCCCGGCGGGGGGCCGGAACTGGACACGTTCACCTGTGTGTCCCTCTGCGATGCCCAGGCGCGAATGCCGTACTTCTACCGGCAGATTCTCCCGCTCGTGTACGCTGTCTTGCAAGGCTGGGGCGCGACCAACCTGGTCATCCCGCCGCCGGACACCGACCTGGCGTAGGCCGAGGTGCAATGGGCGGCGTTGGTCGGCGCCGGAGATTCTCGATGATGAGCCGATACAAAATCGACAGACTCACATCAAAACGCGGGGTGCATAACGCACGGGGACAAGTTAGATAAAAAGGGGGCATTTGTGCGTTATGCTGCCCCAATCCAGGCTGCATCCAAACTTGGCTGCAAGCGTGAAATTCGGATAACACTCTATGGCGGATGTTGCCGGGCGCGGGGGCAATGCCATTGGTGACAGCGGAGGCTGACCGTTGCGGCAGACTTGCGCGACCTGGTACGACGAAGGGCCATCGTGCGCGGAGGGCTTTCAGAGGAAGGCATTATCGTCCGCGATGTGCAGGTGGAGGCAGACTGCTTGATGTAGGACGAACGCTTTCTCTGTACTCACAACAAAGTATAATCGCTTCATTGTCCAGAGTTCGAATGTGCGGCCTAAAGGAGGTGGAAATGCCCGTTTTGATTGAACCCAACCCGTTCCCCAAAGCCATCTGCCCGTTTTGCGGCAGCAAGCCTTTGGCAGACCCTTCGCGTCACGAGCGACCTGTTGGTCCGCCTACGGACTGGGGGGACGCCTCTTACATCAAGGCATGGCCTGTCTACGCCACGTGCTGTGCTTGTGGTGCCAGCATCGAACTGCCTGGTCTCTCTCGGTTATGGGGCCGTATAAACCTCGCCGGGTTGTAGCATCAGCGTGACAGGGACGCCGGCGAAGTCCATTTCGCAGGTGTAAGCGTAGAGGGTTTCGTCGTAATGCAGGGTATCAGGCAGTTTGAACGGGGTCATAATCAACCCAAGCCACTCAAGCTAGACTTCCTTCTGCCATTTGTGCTTGCAATCCGTGTGGGCGCAACGGTAGTAGTGGATGACATCGGCCTGCCCAGAGGCCGAAGGCCCGCCCTCACTGCCCAGGTAGTAGATGCCCAGGCGGTGGCACTCTGGGCAGAGCTGCGCTTCCTAGATTTTGACCCGCGCGTTGGGCGCGATGGAACTATGGCTGCATCCGCAGCGGGTACAGCGGTAGAAGTTCATCTCGACATCGATGCGTTCCGGCGCATTGCTCAGGTAGCGGGCATTGCGATTGTGGGCATCTTTGTAGCTCACCCGGCTCACCTGAGAAGCATCTGACGCCCTGCAAACCCACAGTCACCACGAGGCGCACGGGGCCAATGCTCTGCGATGACGTGAAAATTGCGGGGTTGGCGGCGGTGAGGCCGCAGTTCCCTGATGTGGCTCCCTTTCAACACGTCCTGCCAGTGGCCTTCCGGCAACGCATCCAGGCGGTGGGCCAGGCGTTGATAGGGTGTGGTATCAGGCATAGGAGATTCCTCCGAAAATCTGTTGAAAGTTACCGGTTGGTTACTGTCACAGAGTATTCGCCACTGCGGCGGGCCAGGCGCGCCCGGCGACTGAAGTCGCGGCAACATTTACGAAGTCGGTCTTCACCGACTCTCTGGGCACTTTCTAGCTACGATTCACTGCAAATTCGCCGGTC